>RGVM01000689.1 GCA_010027295.1 Chitinophagia bacterium | reverse complement strand
GCACTCCACCACTCGTGCCGGTTCCGAGGAAGGTGAGGGTCAGTCCGGGCAAGGCTCTCGGGGTTCTGCTGTGGATGTACGCCGTGCGCCCGGCGATCAGTCCCTTGACACGGTTTCCGTCTTCCCCGTCAGTTCCTGGAGGAAGCGTCGGTTCTCCACCGACAGGGTCTGCTGGTCGATATCCAGGGAGGCCATGAGCTCGATGATGGTGTTGATCCTGCCTTCCGTCTGGAGGAAGCGGTTGAGCACCACCACCTTGCGGGCCTCGAGGATGCAGTATCCGCTTTGGAAGGTGCCCCGCTCGTAGCGCAGCGTATATCCGGCATCCTCGACGATCTTCTCTATCCTGCCCAGTGTGGCTGCATTGTAGCGGATCGCCATGTCTCGATGTTTGATCGAAGGTACGGAAAACGGGGCTTGGGAATCAGAGGCTGACCCCTCGCTTCCAGGGGATGAAATCGTCCTGGCCGAGTTGTACGGACTTGGGGACGACCTCCCCGCTGGCGGCTCGGATGCAGTATTCGAGGATTTCCTCCCCCATCTCCTCGATGGTCTTCCTGCCATCGACGACGGGTCCACAGTCGATGTCGATGATATCGGGCATCCGACGGGCCAGTGCGGTGTTTGTGGAGAGCTTGATCGTGGGGCATACGGGGTTGCCCGTGGGAGTCCCGAGACCGGTGGTGAAGAGGATCAGGGTTGCGCCGCTGGCCGCCTTGCCGGTGGTGGCTTCGACGTCGTTGCCGGGGGTGCAGACGAGGCTGAGGCCCGGGCGGGTGGCGGGTTCCGTGTAATCGAGGACATCCGCCACCGGAGAAGTGCCCCCCTTCCGGGCCGTCCGTGATGAGTCCGTCACGGATGTTTCCGGGGGAAGGGTTCATGTGAAAGCCGGAGCCTACGCGTTCCGCCTCAGCGCTGTAGGAACCCATTAGGCCGATGAACTTCTCGGCCGTGGGCCGGTCTACGGACCTGTCCACGAGTTCCTGTTCCACCCCGCAGAGCTCCGGGAACTCCGCAAGCAGGATCTTTCCCCCGAGTCCGACAACGAGGTCGGAGCAATGGCCTACGGCTGGGTTGGCGGAGATGCCGCTGAAACCGTCGCTGCCCCCGCATTTGACACCGATGCAGAGTTTGTCGAGCGTGGCCGGCGACCTGCGCATGCGATCGATCTCGACGAGGCCGGCGAAGGTCTGGCGGATGGCTTCCGCGATGAGCCGCTCCTCGCTGCCGTATGTCTGCTGCTCGAGGATGTACAGGGGCTTGTCGAACGAGGGATTGTGTCGCAGTAGGTCGGCGCGGAAATCCTCCACCTGGAGGTGCTGGCATCCGAGACTCAGGACGGTGACGCCGCCGACGTTGGGATGGTCGGCGTACGCGACGAGCAGTTTCGCCAGTATGGCGGAATCCTGACGGGTGCCGCCGCAGCCCCCCTGGTGGTTC
>RGVM01000688.1 GCA_010027295.1 Chitinophagia bacterium | reverse complement strand
CATCACCGGCAAGCGTGCCGACGAACTCGTCCGCCTGGGCGTTGGCTTCGTCCCGCAGACGAACAACGTGTTCCCCTCCCTCACCATCGAGGAGAACCTCCAGATGGGGATCTACCAGGACTCCAAGCGCTTCCCGGAACGGTTCGACATGGTCTGCGGGCTGTTCCCCATGCTTGGCGAGCGTCGCAAGCAGCGAGCCGGATCGCTTTCCGGTGGGGAACGGCAGATGGTGGCCATGGCCCGGGCCCTGATGATGAATCCGAGCCTGCTCCTACTCGATGAGCCCAGTGCAGGCCTCTCCCCCGTCCTGCAGGACGAGGTCTTCCTGCGCGTGAAGGAGATCAACGCCACCGGGGTGACCATCGTCATGGTGGAGCAGAATGCGCGTCGATGCCTTCAGATCGTCCACCGAGGCTATGTGCTCGATCAAGGCCGCAATGCGTATGAGGGCACCGGTGCCGAACTTGCCAACGATCCGAAGGTGATCGAGCTGTACCTGGGCTCCCTGTCCCAGGCCTAGACGAGGTCCGGGGTCGCCCCTTATCACCGCGTGTCCACCTGCCCGGGAGGGCCCTGTTCGCGTATCCGGACGAATCTGCACCAAAGCAAAGAAGTGGGGCTGACCCCGAAGGGTCAGCCCCACTTCCTGTCAAACGACCTCAGGCGGTCGGAACCTCGCCGGTGACGAACAGGTCGAGCTTCGGAACGTAGTTGCTGTTCGAGTCGTACTCGTACACACCCATCGTTGCGATGCTCGGATCACCGTTGTCAGCGAACTCGATCGGGCCGGAGACACCCTCGTAGTTGATGTCCTTGCCCTCAGCCAGCAGCGCTGCGCAGGATGCGAAGTCGTTGCAAGCCTCGCCGCCGCTGGAGACGGCCTGCATGGCCTGAGCCACCGTGGCGCCGTCGCAGGATCCGCTTGCCACCATGGCCAGGGCGACCAGGTTGGTGGCGTCATAGGACTCCGGTGCGTAGGGGAACTCCAGGAGGTCGGGGTTGACCTCGAGCAGCTTCGCCTGCAGAGCCTCGGGGACCGAAGCGCCCGGAAGGGTGCCCTTCACGCCCTTCATGATGTCCTTCGGGAGATCGGCGAAGAGCTCCTTGGAGAGGTTGCCGTCCACCAGGAACAGCGGCACCTTGTCTGGCCCGATGCCCTGCTTGATCAGCTCCTGGACGATCTTGCCGGACTCGTCGAAGCCGATGACGGCGATCGCCTTCGGCTTGCTCGCCTTCATCTTGCCCACCTCGGCGCTGAACTCAGCTGCCTGCGGGTTGTAGATGATCTTCTCGGTGACGGTCCCGCCACCGGCCGTGAAGTTGGACTCGAGGGCGTCCGCAAGACCGATGCCGTAGGCGTCGTCCATGGCCAGGATACCGGCGGCATCGATGCCCTCATCGAGCATCAAGGTCGCGAGCACTGCGCCCTGGAACAGGTCG
>RGVM01000687.1 GCA_010027295.1 Chitinophagia bacterium | reverse complement strand
GTGATCGGCGTCCATCGCGCCCAGCTCATGTTTCTGACGGGAAAACGGGTGAGAGCGGATGAAGCCTTCAACTGGGGACTTGTTGACGATGTCTGCGAGACAGACTCACTGATCGAAACCGCATTCGCCTTTGCGCGGGACATCGCCGAGGGCGCCCCGCTGGCCATCCGCTCCATCCGCGCGAGTCTACGCCCCGAATTCGCTGATCAGGTCCGACGGCATACGGACCATGAGCACACAGAGCAGGTGCGGCTGATGAACACGAACGACTTCGCTGAAGGGGTCCGGGCCGTTTCAGAACGACGGCCCGGACGCTTCACCGGTCGCTAGAGAGACGCCACGCTAGTTCGTCTGCGCCTTGCTGGCTTCGATCCACCGCTCCACCCGGGCTGAGAGGACCGGCAGAGGGAGACTTCCACCCCCAAGCACGACATCGTGGAAGGCTCGATAATCGAAGGCCTCGCCGAGTTCGGCCCGGGCCTTGTCCCGAAGCTCCTGGATACGGATCATGCCGATCTTGTAGGCCGTCGCCTGCCCCGGAGTGGAGATGTACCGGCGAACTTCCGAGCGCACCGCGCCTTCAGGAACCGGAGAATTCTTCAGGAAGTAATCGACCGCCTGCTCTTCCGTCCATCCCTTGGAATGGATACCCGTGTCGAGGACTAGCCGGCACGCCCGCCAGATCTCTCCTCCGAGCCGTCCAAAGTCTGAGTAGGGATCCGAATAGAATCCCATCTCCTTGGAGAGAGCTTCTGCATAAAGCCCCCACCCTTCCGAAAACGCCGTATAGCCGTAATGCCTGCGGAAGTTCGGCAACCCCTCCCGCTCCTGGGCAATGGAGATCTGCATGTGATGACCGGGGTTGCCCTCATGATAGGCGATGCTCTCCAGCTGGTAGATGGACATCGCATTCATGTCTGACAGGTGAGCGTAGAACACGCCCGGTCGCGAGCCGTCGGGGGACCCGGCGAAATAGTGCTGGGCCCCGCCGGGCTCCTCCCGGAACGCCTCGACACGGCGAACCTCGAGCGGCGCCTTGGGAAGAATGCCGAAATACTCCGGCAGCTTGAGTTTCATGCCGTCCAGATAGGTCCGCGCCAGAGCGAGATACTTCTCACGACCATCATCGGTGTTGGGAAAGTAGAAGCGACGATCCGTGCGCATGAAGGTGAAGAAGGCCTCAAGGTCGCCCTTGAAACCGACTGCAGTCTTGATCTTCTCCATCTCTGAACGAATCCGCGCCACTTCCTTCAGCCCCAGCTCATGGATCTGATCGGCGGTCATGTCCGTCGTCGTCATCTGATTGAGCATGACGGTGTAGTAGGACGCCCCATCGGGCAGAGCGCCGACGCCGCGCGCGTCGGGCGAGGTGTTCGCCCGATCCTCGGCCAGCCACGCGCTGACCCGGTCATAGGCGGGCTTCATGTCCGTGGTGAGGGC
>RGVM01000686.1 GCA_010027295.1 Chitinophagia bacterium | reverse complement strand
GCCCGGACAGGGCAAGGTCAATACACCTTCACCATCATCACCTTCCGCAGTTACGTCCTGTATGGATACAAGCTGAAGAACAAGCAGGGAGGTCAGGTGCCACTCGGTGGATGGTCGTCAACGGCATGTGGAAGTTCGGCTCAGAGATCCTGCCTGTACGGGACGTTCGTCGAAGAGGTCGTCCCCGGAGGGATCGGCACCGGACCCAATCTCGGGGTGCAGGCCGTGTCCCTCATCCCCTAGTGCCCGTCATCGAGGCCGCACCCTGCTGCTCGGTCTACCCCGTACCGCCTACCGCGAAACCCACGTGAACAGGAGCCATGCTCGATGAAGAAGCCCATCATCCCGGTGCTGATCGCCATCCTGCTCGCCATCGGAGCAGGGGTAGCGGTCTATGCGTTCGCCCGTTCCGCCGACGAGCGCGCAGTTGCCCAGCAGCAACCGGTACCAGTGCTCGTCTCCGCTGCTCTGGTACCGGCCGGGACCACCCTGCAGGCTGCCCTCGCGGATGGCCTGATCGAGCAGTCCGTGGTGCCACAGGCACTGCGTCCGGTCACTGCCCTTGCCGGAGTGACGCAGTCGACCGCGGCACTGGTGGCCACGGCCGACCTGCCTGCCGGGCAGGTCATCCTGGATGGCGCCTTCGCGGCCGATCTGCCCGACATCGCACCCATCGACATCCCGGACGGACAACTTGCGGTGTCCGTCCTGCTGGAGGCTCCCGCGAAGGTCGGCTCCTTCCTGCGGCCGGGTTCGTCGATTGCGGTCTACGACACGGCCCTTCAGCGGGTGTGCGGGTGCACAGAGTCCGGCGGGCAATACTTCACCACCGCAGGCAGTCTGACCTGCACCGTCAAAGTCGGCAAAGCCGTATATTTCACCTACGTGGGGATCACCAACACCCATCAGATGTTGATCGGTGGGTTTTATACCTCGCCCCCGCGGAGTCCATCGAATGCCACGCAGGTCGACAGCTACGAGTTCAGGACCACGGGGACATTTACCTTTCAAGACGGTTACACTAGTATCGGGGGCACATTCATTGTCGTTCCCTAGAACACAGGAGACCAAAGCATGAAACTCAACGTCGGCAACTTGGAAAGCTTTCTTCGGATTTTTGCAGGGGTGTGTCTACTTTACGGCGCCCTGTACGGGGCGATCGGCTCCTGGGGCTACCTGGGGGTAGTGTTGATGGCGACCGGGCTCGGACGATTCTGTCCGTTGACTTCTCTTTTGGGAATCAGCACTTATCGTTGCGAAACCGGCTCGCATTGAGAATTTGCTGGACACAAAGTTCACGAATTCTTAATTTATTTGAACATTCTTTAGGGTAGAATAGGGGAATGGCACACTCACCTTTCACCTTTCAGCAGTCGGTGCTTTTCGTTGACGATCAGACGAAGTTCGAAAATCTGATCCGAGGGGGGTTGCTGTCTTTTC
>RGVM01000685.1 GCA_010027295.1 Chitinophagia bacterium | reverse complement strand
ACGAATCCTCCGATGGCGAGCGGCTCCTTCGCCGTATCCCTGCTTTGGTAATAGTCGAAGTAGGTCTTGTCGGTGGGAGCCATCACGACGTCGTGGCCAGACCGCGCCGCTGCGATTCCGCCGTCCTCGCCTCGCCAAGACATCACCGCTGCGCCCGGCGCAAGGCCGCCTTCCAGAATCTCGTCCCAGCCGATGAGTCGGCGCCCCTTATTCGCGAGGAACGTGTCCATCTGCCGGATGAACCAGCTTTGCATCTCGTGCTCATCCTTCAGGCCCAGCTTCTTCATTTTCTCTTGGACCTTAGGGCTTGCCTTCCACTGCGTCTTGGGGCACTCGTCGCCACCGATATGGATATAGGGGCTGGGGAAGAGGTCCATCACCTCGGTGAGGACGTCCTCCAGGAAGCGGAAGGTCTCCTCCCTGGGGAAGAGCACGTCCTCGGAGATGCCCCATTTGGTGCGGACGGGCACGATGCGGTCGGCATTGAAGCCGAACTGCGGATAGGCGGCGAGGACGGCCTGGGAATGGCCCGGCATCTCGATCTCGGGGACTACCATGACATGCCGCTCGGCCGCATAGGCGACAACCTCGCGCACCTGGTCCTGCGTGTAGAAGCCGCCGTAGGGCTTACCGTCGAACTTGTTCTCGCGGTAGTGTCCCACCATCGATTCCTTGCGGACGGACGACACCTGTGTGAGCAGGGGGTATTTCTTGATCTCGATGCGCCAGCCCTGGTCCTCGGTGAGGTGCCAGTGGAAGCGGTTCATCTTATAATGGGCCATGAGGTCGATGAAGCGTTTGACGTCCGCCACAGGGATGAAGTGACGGCCCACGTCCAGCATCAGCCCGCGGTAGCCGAAGCGGGGGCTGTCCTCGATGCGGCAGGCCGGCACGGCGAGACCACCTTTGACGGGGGAGCCACCCAGCACTGCGGGCGGCATCAGCTGCAGGAGCGTCTGTAATGCATAGAAGGCGCCCTTGCCGCCGGAGGCCTGCACGTCGATCCGCCGTGGGCCTACCTCGAGCTGATAGGCTTCCTCGGCGAGCGAGGCGGAGCTGCCGGTGGCCACCGTGGATGCCGTGCCGGTGGCGGCTGTCAACTTGCCCGCGAGCATCTCGGCCACGGGCGCGAAAGCAGCGTCGGCGATGTGGATGCGCTCACCGGGACGGACTGCGTACGTTCCCTTGGCGGGTACCAGGCTCGTCGGCGCGGGGATGATGTCATAGCCTGACTGCGCATGCGCGGCGAACAGGCAGGGAATGGAGAACAGGGCGGTGAGGATCCTTCTCATGTCGTGGATTTGTGGGTTGGGTACGCCATCGGCGTGCTTGCAAGTGTCAAGATAGTGAAAGTCGCGGACGGTTTGCGGGGAGATGCAGGGATGGCGTCAGCTGCCGCGGCCTTTGCGCCGGGCGGCGGCGCGTCCCCAGTCGGCCGAATCGATG
>RGVM01000684.1 GCA_010027295.1 Chitinophagia bacterium | reverse complement strand
GGCAACCTGGTGGCCCAGTACAACGCCAAGATCCAGTTTGTGAACAAGGACCGGTACCTCTGGAACGAGCAGAATGGCGTCTGGAACAACACCTATGCGAACTACCGCAACCTGCAGAACATCTTCATCACCCTCGGCAACGATCCGAAGAGCTCCTACTACGGCGTGGCGCTCGTCGTGAAGGCCTATCTTTTCGAGCGCCTGACGGCGTCCTATGGAGACGTGCCCTACTCCGAGGCCGGCAAGGCCAAAATTGACGGCACCTACACGCCTAAATATGATAAGCAGGAGGACATCTACAGGGGCATCCTGGCCGACCTGAAGCGGGCCAACGAGGTGCTTGCCACCGCTACCACGTCCCTCGGCGGCGACCTCGTGTACAACGGCGGTACCGCGGCCATCGTACGGTGGCGACGTCTGGCGAACGCGCTGCGCATTCGCTACCTTATGCGCCTGTCGAACAAGTTGAACGTGGCGGCCGATCTCCAGGCGATTGTCTCTGACCCCACCAACAACCCCATTTTCACCGGCAACGCCGACAATGCGGAGCTCCGCTTCCTCGCCCAGTCCCCCAACCAGTGGCCCCTGTACGATTCACGGGTGGGTTCCTTCGACGAGATCCGCCTCAGCAAAACAATGAGCGACCGACTTAGCGCCCTGGGCGACCCCAGGCTGGCCGTGTTCGGTCGCCCCTCGCAGAAGTCGGTGGCTGCGGGCAACCCCGTCATAGAGGGTATTCCCAACGGTTTGGGCGACGTGCCCGCACTAAACTACAACGGTGGACCGCAGGGCGTTTCCCGCGTCGGCTACACCTTTGCCTGCCTGGTCTGCAACGATGCGGGGCAAGCGGCCCCCGACCCTTCGGCACCCAGGTCCATCCTGATGACTTACTCCCAGCAGCAGTTGCTCCTCGCCGAGGCTCGGGAGCGGGGGCTGATCACCGTGGGGGATGCGGCGACATATTATTCGACGGGCATCCAGTCGAACTTTGACTACTGGCGTTCGGTCGTACCCGCCTCCTACGGCATAAATCTGAATGTACCCTCAACCTACTACACCCAGCCAGCCGTTGCCTATACGGGTACCAGTGCCGAGAAGCTCGCCAAGATCCATCTGCAGAAATGGATCGCGAACTATTTCACCTTCCTGGAGGGATGGTTCGAGTGGCGCCGTACCGGCGCGCCGGCCATCGTCCCCGGTCCCAACAACCTCAACAACAACCAGGTGCCAGTTCGATTCATTTATCCCGTCATCGAGCAATCGCTCAACGGCGCCAACCGCCTTGAGGCGGTCGGACGGCAGGGCGGAACGGATGACATCAACACGAGGATGTGGCTAATCAGATAATCATCATCCTTACTCAACGGAAAACCAAGGGAAGCCTCTGAGCAATCAGGGGCTTTCCCATAACTTACATTCATTATGGCGAATCCCTATCGTTCCATCGT
>RGVM01000683.1 GCA_010027295.1 Chitinophagia bacterium | reverse complement strand
ATTATACGACCATAGGGTAGTAGAGATAGGTTCTCCCTTGTATCGCTTTCGCAGACTGGCTTTTCTCTTTACCGTTCAGGCTTCTTGCGTCCGTTTTTTCCGCCACACTTCCACGGACGCATAATCTCATGCGAAACCACGGCCAAGTGCCAGATACTCGGCATGTTGCGTCTCAGGGCAATCGTACTCCTCTTTCCCTTTGTCATCCCTCGAGGTCTATCCCCTCCGATGGACCGTATGCCGGAAGACGAACCGCTCAGCCCCTGAATTCTCCCCACCCACCTCTCGATGGTATTGTCATAGGCTGGGACTCAAACCTTAACTCCCTTCCTCCGACCTCCGGAGGCCTTCGCTTCCACACCTGACTCAGGTGACGCTACGGCAGCAGGTGCGGTCTCGGGACGTGCCTCTCTTCCCTTTTCAGATGGGGCCTGGGCCTGCCCGCGGCCCGCATGCACGGTGACGGCCTGGAGTTTCTCATCGTAGAGGCGAAGGCTCTTGTCTACCGGAAGGGTCTGGGCGAAGACGGTGCGTCCGTCCTGAAGGACCATCTTCTGCAGATTGCCCCTCTCCAATCCCCGGATGATGCGGTCCCGCTCCTCGAGCGTGTCGAACCGGATGGGCATCTTGGCCACCGCCTCACCGACCTGAAACCCGAACTTCTCGTGGAATGATTTCAGGGGATAGTTTCCGTTCGGCTTCAGTTCCCCGCGGAAGTCGAGCTGCACGAAGGCCTTGTACCGCTCCCCCTCCCGGTTTTCGAGGGACTTGTAGACCGAACGACCGGAGAGCAGGTTGTAGGACTCCTTGGCCGTGAACGAACGCCCCTTGTCGATGTAGAAGATCTGCTGCCGCTCCGGGAAGAGGGGGGATTCCAGCTTGGCGAGGTAGCTGTTAACATAGGTAATCCCGTTGCGGCCTTGCTTGAAGGACAGGTCATAGGCGACGCGGTCCAGGGTCCGCGGATCCTCTGGGACGCTGTTGGGTAGCGGAAATGACAGGCGGGTCTGGAGCGTGAATTGCTTCTCCCCCGCCCGCATGGCCTTGCCTAGGTCCTCATTGAGCAATTCCCCGAATCCCAGGTACTTGAGGGATTTCTTGAGTTCTTCGTAATTCTCGGTATTCATGGGTGGTGTTTTTCAGGTGTTTCCGCTTCGGCTCATCGGTGTCGTGTCGTTAGCGAAGACCGATCTCGGTTCGCAGCCTGTGCGGTGTCAGCACGATCTGGCTTCCCTTCCCCACTCTGGACAACACTGGCGGTACGGGAAAGCCCCTGATTGGGGGAAGGGTGCACGGAACGGGCGAGGGTATCACGAAAGGCCGGATCGGAGAGCCGCTGCCGGTCCTTCTCCCATCTCAAGTGCAGGGCCGTGTCGGCGAGGTGTTCCAGGAGGATGACCGTTCCGAGGCCCGATGCCAGGAGGGCGATGTCGACGCCGACATCGGTGGCCTCGAGGCGGGAGTGGGAG
>RGVM01000682.1 GCA_010027295.1 Chitinophagia bacterium | reverse complement strand
GTGGCCGCCACTGCGGCGAATACGAGGGCGTCGATCCATTCCCGTGTGGAGGACTTTCGGTGTGTCTTGACGATCTCGCGGCCTGCATAGCGCTCATCTTTGGAGAAGCCTAGCCATGGGAAGTAGAGGAATGGGACAAAGACGGTGAGGGCATGATGTAGCAGTGAGAAGCGACCGAAATGCTCGACAAAGAGAATGCACAGCCAGATGGTCACGAACTGTCCGGCGATGGGTATCAGCTGTAGGTAGAACCAGTAGGAACGGACCTCCATCTTCTCGACCATCAGCCAGGTGTTGTAGAATGGCACCAGTGCCTTCCAGGGGGTGATGCCGGCCTTCCGGAACATGCCATAGAGCCCGATGTGAAAGCCCGCCGCCGCGGCAATGAATATGATCCAACCCAGGGGCATCCGTCTTTTTTTATGGTTAGGTCCGAAATTAGTGAAAAAAAAGCTGCGCCAGGCAGCCATGGGATGTGGCCTGCCATAGGCGCGGCCAGGGTCAGGCTCCGGGCAGTACGTGGGCCTTCACGTCTTCGTGAGTGATAGTCCTTCCTGCGAGAATGATCAGTCGCTCCACCACGTTGTGCAGTTCACGGATGTTGCCCGTCCAGTCGTACGCGACAAGGTCATCCATGGCCTTTGGCTCGATGTCTTTCACGGGCATGCCGTAATCCTTCGTGATATCTTTTATGAATTTCCTGACGAGCAGGGGGATGTCTTCCCTCCGTTCGTTGAGCGAGGGCACTTTGATGATGATGACACCGAGACGATGGTACAAGTCGAGGCGGAAACGCTTATCATCAACCTCCTGCAGTAGGTTCTTATTGGTGGCGCAAATGACACGTGTATTGACGTTGATGTCCTTGTCTCCGCCGACGCGGGTGATCTTTTCCTCCTGGAGGGCCCTAAGCACCTTGGCTTGCGCATCAAGACTCATGTCGCCGATTTCATCTAGGAAAAGGGTGCCGCCCTTGGCCTGTTCGAACTTTCCTATGCGTTGCTGGTGTGCGGAGGTGAAGGCGCCTTTCTCATGCCCGAAGAGTTCACTCTCGATAAGTTCCGAGGGTATGGCGGCACAGTTGACTTCCACCAGCGGGGAGCTCGACCTCGGGCTTTTCATATGCAACCAGCGGGCCACCAGTTCCTTGCCCACTCCATTGGGTCCCGTGATGAGGACGCGGGCATCGGTTGGGGCGACGCGTTCGATCATCGACTTGATATCCTTGATGGCCTGCGACTCGCCAATCATCTCGTCTGTCTTCATCGTCTTTCGACGAAGGGTCTTGACATCCGTGATGAGGCTGGACTTCTCAGTGGCGTTTCGGATCGTGATCAGCATCCGATTCAGGTCGGGCGGTTTGGAGATGTAGTCATATGCGCCTTTCTTGACGGCCTCTACTGCCGTATCGATGCTGCCGTGCCCGGAAATCATGATGACGGGCACGTCGGGCTTGAGTTTTCCGGCCT
>RGVM01000681.1 GCA_010027295.1 Chitinophagia bacterium | reverse complement strand
CCCCGATAATCCCTCGGCTCTTTTTGGGCGGCCTCCACCTTGGCCTTCTCACCTTCGTAGAAGCCCATGACCTCGTCGATCAGCGTTCGGTTGGTCATCTCCATCTGTTGCGTCTGCTGGAATAGGCCCATCAGGACGCCCCTTGCCTTCGATGCTTCGGGCGTTTGCGGTTTGAAGCCCGACAGGTCGTTGCCCGTGAAGAGGGCCTTTCCCATCGCGGCCTTCAGCACAGAGTCTGCCGCTGGCAGCTTATCGACGATGGTGCCGAGGAACATAACATACATAGCTGCCTCCTTGGCCTGGGATTCTATCTGGTCCTTTGCCTTCGCATAGAGCCTGTACTGGGCCTTTTCGTCGGGCGAGAGGGCCGATGTGTCGATATTGCTACTGAAACGTTTTTTATAGGCGTAGTAGACCCTTGCGGCCTCGTAGCTGTCCTTGCCGACGTTCCGGCCGTCAGGGCCTCCGATGAAGTTCCATCCATGTACGTCGTCCACATATCCGTTGCCGTCATCATCGATGCCGTTGCCGGGGATTTCGCCCGGGTTTGTCCACAGCACGGGTTTGAGGTCCTCGTGCGCCGTATCGATACCGGAGTCGATGACGGCAACCACGATCTTCTTCCGGGGTTTGCGGTCTTTGAGCAGCGTGTTGTATGCCTTTTCAAGACTGATCCCATAGACGCCGTCAGTCTCCTTGTCGAGCAGATGCCAGCCCTTGGGCGAGGCGGCCTTCGATGTCTGGCTATATGAGGTCTGGGCGATAAGGGTGGTCATTCCCGTGAAAATGGCCAATAGCGCTTGTCGGGTGTTCATCTTTTGGATTTGACTTTATGGATGCTAAGGTAGTCAGAAGCACACACTCCCCTTCTCGCTACCTGGGAATTGTGTAGCCTTTGGCGAAAGCAGTGGTCAGAAGTCGAACCGAATGCCCTGCGCGAGCGGGAGTTTGGTGGAGTAGTTGATGGTGTTGGTCTGTCGGCGCATGTAGGCTTTCCAGGCATCGCTGCCGCTTTCCCGACCCCCGCCCGTTTCCTTCTCCCCTCCGAAGGCGCCTCCTATCTCAGCACCGCTGGTGCCGATGTTGACGTTGGCGATGCCGCAGTCGCTCCCCGCTGCCGAAAGGAAGGCCTCGGCCTCCCTGAGGTCCAGGGTCATGATGGCGGATGACAGTCCCTGCGGGACGTCGTTCTGGATGCGGATGGCCTCATCCAGCTCGCTGTAGCGCAGCAGATAGAGGATGGGGGCGAAGGTCTCCTCGCGTACGACGGGCATGTCGGCCGTCGCCTCCGCTATACAGGGCCGTACATAGCACCCGCTCGCATAGGCGGGGCCTTCCAGCACGCCTGGCTCCACCAGGAACCGCCCGCCCTGGTTTCGACAGGCCTCGGTTGCAGAAAGGTAGGTCGCCACGGCGTCCCTGTCGATCAGGGGGCCCACGTGGTTGGCCGCGTCGAGCGGGTCTCCGAT
>RGVM01000069.1 GCA_010027295.1 Chitinophagia bacterium | reverse complement strand
TCGGAGCGGGACTTCCATATGCAGAATAGCCCGGATCCAACCCCGTTGCTGGCCCCGGTCTTGGCAGGGCTGGCTCAGGGGCACCCCGATGCATCGGACGCCGGATGCTGATTTTCCCGGAAGGCTTCCCCTGTCCGGCGTAATTTTACAGCATGTCGAATCCCAACCTGGACCCGGCTAGGCCTTCCGCCGCCGGTACGGATGCCGAGTATGAGAACGTGATCCGACCCGGTCGCATCGAGGACTTCTCCGGACAGTCTGCGATTATCGAGAACCTGAGGGTCTTCATCAAGGCGGCCCGGATGCGGGGGGAAGCCCTGGACCATGTGCTCTTCCACGGTCCGCCCGGACTGGGTAAGACGACCCTTTCGCGCATCGTCGCCAACGAACTAGGCGTCCAGATCCGGGAGACCTCCGGTCCTGTGATCGAAAAGCCCGCCGACCTGGCGGGGCTGCTTACCGGGTTGCAGCGGCACGACGTGCTCTTCATCGACGAGATTCATCGCCTTAGCACCCTAGTGGAGGAATACCTCTACTCCGCCATGGAGGATTTCCGCATCGACATCATGATCGATAGCGGCCCGAGCGCCCGAAGCATTCAGATCAACCTAAACCCCTTCACCCTAATCGGGGCCACCACGCGCAGCGGACTCCTGACCGCCCCCTTGCTTTCCCGCTTCGCCATCCGGTCCAGGTTGGAATACTATTCGGCGGAGACCTTACAGCGCATCCTGCTCCGGTCGGCCCGCATCCTCGGCGTTGACATCTCGGATGAGGCCTCGCTGGAAATCGCCCGTCGAAGCCGTGCCACCCCGCGCATCGCCAATGGCCTGCTGCGCCGTGTCAGGGATTTCGCACAGGTCCTGGGCGACGGCGCTATCGACCTCGGCATCACACGCCATGCCCTCAAGGCCCTGCAGGTTGACGCCCACGGGCTCGATGAGATGGACAACCGGATACTCCTCGCCATCATCGACAAGTTCAAGGGGGGACCGGTGGGTATCACGACCATCGCCACGGCGGTCGGAGAGGAACCCGGAACGATAGAAGAAGTGTATGAGCCTTTTCTCATACAGGAGGGCTTCCTGATGCGCACCCCTCGCGGGCGCGAAGTCACGCGTCGTGCCTATGAGCACCTGGGAAGGCCGTCCAGGGAGGTCGGGGGGCAGGGATCGTTATTTCCCTGACCTGGCGGCTGTTTCCTTCACTTCGAGGCGGAAGCCCTCTCCATGCTGGTTGCGGATCTGGATGTCGGGGTCCGGGGACAGAAGCTTCCTCAGCTTGGCAATGTACACGTCCATGCTGCGGCCGTTGAAATACGTGTCGTTGCCCCATATGCGCTTCAGGGCTACCTCGCGCTGGAGGAGGTCGTTCTTGTACTCTGCCAGCATCCGCAGCAGTTCGTTTTCTTTTGGGGAGAGCGTGTGTGGTTGCCCGTCGATGCTGAGTTCCCGGTGCTTGGGCGTGAAGCGGAACCGGCCGATCTCATAGACGGCGTTGGTACTCTCTCGCGTGGCTTCTTCGTTGCGTTTCAGGACCGCTTTGATCTTAAGAAGCAGCACCTCGCTGTCGAATGGCTTGGTGATGTAGTCGTCTGCACCGAGGCGGTAGCCCTGTATCATGTCCTCCTTCATGGTCTTGGCCGTGAGGAAGAAGAGAGGTACGTCATGGTCGATGTCGCGTATCTCTTCGGCGAGCTTGAAGCCGTCCATGTTTGGCATCATCACGTCCAGCAGGCAGATGTCGAACTTAGAGCGCTGGAATGCGGCGAGGCCTAGGCGACCATCCCTTTCCAGGACGACGTCGAAGTCGTTCAGCTCCAGAAAGCCCTTGAGTATGGTGCCCAGGTTTGCATCGTCCTCGCAGATCAGTATCCTTTTCCGAGTGTTCTCAGTGGTCATATGCATGCGGTTTATCAATCAAATGAATGGAATTCCCGACAGAGTTCCCTGACCCTGCCATACAAAGTTTTGTTAATCAAAACCAATGCCACAATCTTTGTGTTTACATTATCATTCGCTCGAACCACAGCATATTGAAGGGCAGCTCAAGAACCTGATCGTCATCGGAGACAGGGTACTCATTCGTCCGTCAAGGCCCCATGAGAAGACGGAGAGCGGACTCTACCTGCCACCCGGGGTGCAGGAAAGGGAGAAGGTCCAGCAGGGTTATGTTATGAAGACGGGACCTGGCTATGCCATCCCTGTTCCGATAGAGGACGAGCCCTGGAAGCAGGAAGGCGACCCGGTGAGGTATGTCCCCTTGCAGGCGCGCGAGGGCGACCTTGCCATTTTTCTTATGAGTGGTGCCACGGAAGTGGTGTACGGTGGTGACAAGTTTTTCATTGTCCCCCAGAGCGCCATCCTGATGCTGGAGCGCGACGAGGACTGGTAGGTGTTCAGGCGTCTTGGCATTCAGGTCGTGATGCCTGACCATATGTCTGTTTCCTTGTACATTCGGAAAAAATCCCCATGACCGACCTTTCATCTTTCAGGGATTCGATCGTCGCTGGCTACACGTTCAAAGGCGAGAGTTTCCCTCTCGGGGCCGCCGTCCTTGGGGGGCAGGTACTGGGAGGCACGCTGGTGAACCTTCCGCTCCGGACGATGAACCGTCACGGCCTCATCGCCGGTGCCACGGGTACGGGCAAGACCAAAACTTTGCAGGTTCTTGCTGAGGGCCTGAGTGCCTCCAGCGTACCCGTGCTGATGATGGACGTCAAGGGCGACCTCAGCGGCATAGCTGCGGCCGGCGTCCCGGGCGACAGGATACGGGAACGTAGCGAGTCGACGGGCATCCCCTGGCAGCCGTCCGCCTTTCCCGTGGAACTTATGAGCCTCAGCGAGGAGCCAGGTGTACGGATGCGTAGCACCGTCATCGAGTTCGGTCCGATCCTCATGTCGCGTATTCTCGGCCTCAACGAGACGCAGGAGGGAGTTGTGGCCATGGTCTTCAAGTTCTCCGACGACAACCGGATGCCGATCCTAGACTTGAAGGATTTCATCAAAGTGCTTCAATTTGTCGGAAACGAGGGCCGAAAGGAGTTGGAAGCCCAATACGGACGCATTTCGACTGCCACGACCGGTACCATCCTCAGGAAGGTCGTGGAACTGCAGCAACAGGGCGCCGACTCCTTCTTCGGCGAGCCTTCTTTCGAGGTGGAGGATCTCATGCGCATCGCACCGGACGGGCGCGGGATGATCAATATCCTGCGTGTGACCGACATGCAGAACCGCCCCAAGCTCTTCTCTACCTTTATGTTGGGCCTGTTAGCGGAACTCTACGCCACGCTTCCGGAGGAGGGCGACCTCGACCGACCCAAGCTGGTGCTGTTCATCGACGAGGCACACCTGGTATTCCAAGAGGCCACACCCGCCCTGCTACAGCAGATCGAGACGGTCATCAAACTCATCCGGTCCAAAGGGGTGGGCATTTTCTTCTGCACGCAGAACCCTCAGGATATACCGGCTTCCGTACTCAGCCAGCTGGGCCTAAAGGTGCAGCATGCCCTTCGCGCCTTCACGGCGGCCGATCGCAAGACCATCCGCACCGCCGCTGAGAACTATCCCGAGTCCACCCACTACGACGTCGACAGCCTGCTCACACAGCTTGGCATCGGCGAGGCCCTGGTGACGCTCCTCAATGAGAAGGGCATTCCAACACCCTTGGTGCATACCTGCCTCCGCCCTCCGGCTTCCCGAATGGATATCCTGTCTGCCCAAGAACTCTCGGCACTTGTGAACGCTTCCCCGCTTGTCGGCAAGTACCGACAATTGCTCGATAGCAAAAGCGCCTACGAGATGCTCAATGCGAAACTCGAAGAAAGGAGGGCCGACGAGGAAGACGCGAACCAGCATCCAGGGGAACGTCGAACCACTCGGCCTGAGAAGACCACTATCGAGACCATACTCGACAGCTCCGTAGCCCGCCAGGTGGGTAGGACCGCCGCTTCCATACTCACCCGGAGCCTGCTTGGCGCCCTGGGACTCAACGGGGGGGCGCGCCGAAGAAACCGCAGACTCTTCTGACGCTGACCGCGGGCCGGGTTTTGACAATTTTTTGTCAGTCAACGGCAATTCAGAATCAGCCAGTTGTGGTTGAAAACAAGGCCCATCCGATGTTTTTGCAAGGCCGGTATCGGAATGTTCATTGAAAAATCCCTATGTTTGTAACGGTTTTTCATAGGATATTGGATTTTAAACGGCCTGGATGTCTATCCGGGCTTTTTTCATCCCTTCCAAACGAGTCTGCCCATCTCGTCCATGGAAAGCTTTCCTTCCCTCCGCAAGCCTTCCACCGCAGACTGCAGCCAATCCTCCCTCCCTTCGAACCTTGCCGCCAGATCGCGGGGAGACATGGCCGCATTGGCCAGCGCGGCTCGAATCTCCAGACCCATCTCTGCCAAAGCTTTCGCATCGGCCACCGGAGCCGTCGATGACCTGCAGTTGTCGCAGACGCCGCAGGGGCGTACTGCAGCATCCCCGAAGTACCGTCCGATGCGGGAGGCCCTGCAGTCATCCGCTTTCAGATACGCCGTCATCGCCGCCACCCGGTCGGAGAAGTTCCGTTTGCGCTCCAGGTAGGCGGCCATGTCTATGTACAGGTCCTCGGCCCTGACACGGTTCTGCAGGAAGCGGACATGCGGGCTCTCCAACTGGGGCCGGTATGTGATGACACCCAGGCCATGCAAGGCTTGTAGCGCCTTTCGGGTGGAAGATTCGTCGCATCGGATCATCCGGGCAAGCTGGCGTTCGGAAACGGGGACGGGTCCGTCGTATATGCCGGCATAGGACCTCAGTAGCGCCTGCATGAAGGGCTCCCATCGGGAGTGCATTTCGGCGTACGATTCCAGCTGTGATCTCTCTGATACGAACTGAACGGTGGAGGGGCGGAAGAGTTGTTCCTGGAAGTCGAGGATGCCCTCCTGCTGCATGGCCTGGAGGGAGTGCAGGATCTCCGCAACCGTCAGCCGGAAGCGTTCCGACAGTTCGCGGATGTCGAGGGCGTATGTACGGTCCTCACCGAGACCGCTGGGTAGTTGGAGATAGTTCGCCAGTGCCTGGTAGACCGACCGGATCACGGCCAGCGGGGGATATCTGACCTCGGGAAGCCGCGCCAGTTCTTCTGCGTCGCCCGGTCGGCACAGCATGACGGCCATGGCGGGCTTTCCGTCACGACCGGCACGCCCGGCCTCCTGGTAGTAGTTCTCCAGGCAGTCGGGCGGTTCCGTGTGTACCACGAGGCGGACGTCGGGCTTGTCGATGCCCATGCCGAAGGCGTTGGTGGCCACCATGATGCGGGACCGGTTTCCGATCCAGGCCTCCTGTCGCTCCCCACGCAGGTTCCTATCTAGGCCGGCATGGTAGAAGTTGGCTTCTAGGCCTGCACGCTGCAGCAGTCCGGCATATTCGACGGTCTTACGTCGAGTCTTGCAATAGACGATCGCCGGACCGACTGCCTTGCGAAGGATGCCGACGAGTGTGGCCGACCTGGAGTCGACGCGGAGCACACGGTAGGAGAGGTTGGGTCTTTCGAAGGACTGACGCAGGATCCGGGGACTCTTGAGGGCGAGCTTCTCCACCACCTCATCCCTCACCCTGTCGGTGGCGGAGGCGGTAAGGGCGAGGATGGGTATGCCGGCACGTTCTTTCCTGAGAGAGTAGATGCGAAGGTAGGAGGGCCTGAAGTCGTGTCCCCATTGCGATATGCAATGCGCCTCGTCGACTGCCACGAGACAGAGCGGCAGCCAGGGGAGTGCCTCGCGGAAGGTAGCCGTCTGGAGTCGCTCTGGTGCCAGGTACAGGAATTTGTATGCCCCGTGGACGGCATCATGCAGGACCTT
Organism: Chitinophagia bacterium; assembly: GCA_010027295.1. Taxonomy (GTDB): domain Bacteria; phylum Bacteroidota; class Bacteroidia; order Chitinophagales; family Chitinophagaceae; genus Pollutibacter. The sequence goes on along the minus strand of RGVM01000069.1, from coordinate 3,368 downwards.
GCGTATCTCGGTGTGGGAGAGGCCGGCATGGAGCGATGCGGCCGGGATGTCCTTGGCTGCAAGCTGCGACAGCTGGTCCTCCATCAGCGCCACCAGGGGGGTGACGACCAGGCAGAGTCCATCCATAGCCAGGGTGGGCACCTGGAAGCAGACCGATTTGCCACCCCCTGTCGGCAGAATGGCCAGGGCATCGCGCCCCGCCAAGACCTCTCCGATGACCTCCTCCTGCATGGGGCGGAAGGAGGGGTGTCCCCAGTATTTCGACAGGATTTCTCGGGGCGTCATTCCTTGACGGTCTATGAGGGGTCTCAGTCCACCTTCCGGAAGAAGAGTCTCGATGAGTTCAGGGCCAGGACGACATCGCTCAATCCCATGGCGAGGGCGCCGATGCGAGGCGTCAGCAGTCCGAAGGCCGCGACCGGGATGGCGATCACGTTATAGGCGAATGCCCAGAACAGGTTCTGCCGTATGGTCTGGTAGGTATATTTCCCTAGGCCCATCGCCAGGGGCAGCCTGGCGAGTCCGTGGTTCATGAGTACCACCTGCGCGTTCTGCAAGGCGATCTGGGAGGCCTCGCTCAGGGAGATGCCCAGGGTCGCTTCTGCCAAGGCTGGGGCGTCATTAATGCCGTCGCCGACCATCACCGTCGGGTCCTTGTGGCTGAGCGCCGCGATGCGCTCTTGTTTCATGGATGGGGTATGAAGGGCGTGCCATTCGTCCATGCCCAGCTTTTCGGCAAGGCTACGGCATCGTTCCTCCTGGTCGCCGCTCAGCAGGATGGTGCGGATGCCAAGTTTCCGCAGCCAGGCGATGACGCCTTCCGCTTCCGGCCTGACCTCGTCGGAGAGGTCTATCCAGCCCACCAGCGAATCGTTGCGCAGTACATAGACCTGGTGTCCGGCGTCTGCCGTCAGGTGGGCGGCCGCCTGGTAAGAAGCCACTACCCAAGTGTTGCCTTCCCTGTCCACCCCACGCATGCCGAGGCCTTTGTCCTCCTGTACCGACTGCCAACGTACGTCGGTCTTCGGCTTGAACTCGCGTGCCATGCAGCGGGCGATGGGGTGGCTGGAATGCCGCTCCATGGATCCTACGTGCCTCCGGAGCTCTTCTTCTGGTAAGCCTAGGGTCGTCACGGAGACGACGGTGAACTCTCCTGTCGTCAGGGTACCCGTCTTATCAAACACGACCTGACGAATGTCCTTGAAAGCTTCGAGGCCTGCTGCGTTTCGGAAAAGGATCCCGTTTCGGGCGGCTCTGCCCATACCCACGGCCACGGCAGCCGGCGTGGCGAGTCCCATCGCGCAGGGGCATGCGATCACGAGGACGGCGATGGCCCGCATGAGACTCGGGGTGAACGCTTCCAGCAGGTACCAGTTGACGGCCAGCGTGACGACGGCTAACGCCACTACAGCGGGAACGAAGACGGCGCTGATGCGGTCGGCCAACTGCTGTACAGGGGGTTTCTCCCCCTGTGCCTTGTGCACCATGTCGAGGATACCTGCCAGCACGGTGTCGTGTCCGACGGCCGTAACCTGTGCGCGTACGGTGCCCGACTCGAGCACGCTGCCACCTATGAGCAGTTCCTTAGGTCGTTTGTGCACGGGCAGGCTCTCGCCCGTCACGATGGCCTCATTGACATGCGCCTCGCCCCACAGGATCCGGCAGTCGATGGGCACTTGCTCGCCGCTGCGGATCAGGACGAGGTCGCCCACTCGGAGCTGGTCGTTCGCGATGGGGAATACCTGCTCCTGGTGCTCACCGTCGAAGGCGATCATGTTGGCCATGACCTTCTGCGATCGCACCAGCGAGGTCAGGGCCCGGTGGGTGGACTGCATGGAGGCCTCCTCCATCCAGTTGCCGAGGAATACGAGGGTGATGATGGATGCCGCGGTCTCGTAGAACTGGTAGTCGGGTCCCAGCTGTAGCAGGGTGCCGGCAAGGCTGTAGATAAAGGCCGAGGCGGCCCCCAGTGCCACGAGCACGTTCATGTTGGGGATGCCGTTGCGGAGGCTCTTCAGGCCGCTGCGCCCGAAGAAGGACATGCCATACACGAAGACGGGCAGGCTGAGGGCCATCTGCGTCCAGGGGTCCGTGAGGAGGTGCAGGGAATGGGGCAGCCGCCCGTGCAGCAGGTGGGTGGCCGTGAGCAGGGCGGAGAAGGGTAGGCAGAGGAGGAAGCGCCCCCTATGGCCCTTTAGCAGACCCTTTCTATCCGCAGTGGTATCCGCCTCCCCGGCCACATGGTAGCCGAGGTCTTCTATACCCTTGCGAAGCCCGTCGAGTCCGGCATCCTCACCCTCGAAGCTCACGTTGCCCTCGATAGGATCCACCCTGACCTCTAGGCGGCCCTGCCCTTCAAGGAATTTGTGGATGGTCAGCGCACAGTTGGCGCAGTGCATCCCTTCTACCTTCCACCGGACCGTTCCCATAATGCAAATGTACCGAGACGGGGTCATTCGCATTCTTGGAATGGACCGGGAGGCGCCTTGCCCATGGTCGTTATTTTTGCATGAATCTCCAAAATGCATGGACAAGGTCTTTGGTATGTCCGAGCTGGACGAAGTGGCGGGGGAACTGCTGGGTGCGTTTCCCGGTGCGAAGGTCTTCGCCTTCCATGGAAGCATGGGCGCCGGCAAGACCACACTCATCGCAAGAATCTGTCGGATCCTGGGTGTAAAGGCGCCGGCCTCTAGCCCCACTTTCTCCCTGGTTAACGAGTACCCACTGGCATCGGGCGGCTGCATTCATCACATGGACCTGTACCGTCTTGAAGACGAGCGGGAGGCCTTCGAGGCGGGATTGGAGGAGACGCTTCATTCCGGCGACACCTGCCTCGTCGAATGGCCCGAACGGGCCCCGGGCATCCTGCCACCCGACACGGTGAACGTATGGCTGGAAGTGCAGCCTGACGGCCATAGGCGCATTCGAGTGCAGATTCCGGCCCGGAATGGGTAACTTGAGGCTTATTATTGACAGCAATGCCCCCTGGGTTGACATCGCGTCCCTCACGGCGAGCGATGCCAAGGTGGTCGCTCTCTTCCCCGAGATGCGGACCAACTACACCGTCGTCTCGGGCACCGTGTCTGCCTGGCTCATGGACTAATCCTAAGGAGTCCCCGTCGATATGCCACAAACCTTTCTCAAGTACCCGCTCTACTACGGTGCTGGTCTCAACGGCGAGCTTCTCGCTGCCAGCAACCTGTCTGACCTTGCTTCGGCCTCAACGGCCCGAACCAACCTCGGGCTGGGCACTGCCGCGACCTACAACGTCGGCACCACCAACGGCACCATCCCGGTCCTCGGGGCCAGCGGTCTCCTGGCTACCTCGATGCTTCCCGCCCTCGCCATCAACACGGTCAACGTGGTTG
>RGVM01000680.1 GCA_010027295.1 Chitinophagia bacterium | reverse complement strand
TCGAAGTGACGTGCAGGTGCGATTGCAAGCGCCGAATGAGCCTGTTGATGGTGTCCGAGACGATGGGATCGAGGCCCGCCGTGGGCTCGTCGTAGAGGATGCAGGAGGGCTCGGAGATGAGGACCCTGGCCAGCGCCGCCCGCTTGCGCATCCCGCCGCTCAGGTTGGCGGGCATCTTGGACTCCTGGCCCGAGAGGGAGACGAGTTCCAGCGCCCCCGCCACCTTCCGGCGGATCTCCCGCTCGTCCCTCAGGCCCCGTTCCCTCAGGGGGAAGGAGACGTTCCCGTAGACCGTCATCGAGTCGAAGAGCGCGCCGTCCTGGAAGAGCATGCCGATTTTTCTCCGAACGGGCTCGAGTTCCCGCTCGTCGAGTCCCGCGATCTCCTCGCCGTCCACGCGGATCGAGCCCGAGACGGGCTTGAGGAGCCCGATCAGGTGCCGCAGGAAGACGCTTTTCCCCCCTCCGCTCTGGCCTAGCAGCACGAGGGTCTTTCCCCGCGGCACGTCGAGGTCCACGCCCCGCAGGATCTCCTGCCCGCCGATCGTCTGCCGGAGACCGCGGACCTCGATGAGGTTGTCTTCGCCGGGACCCATCAGTAGCGGGCCTGGCCGGCCGGGAAGACGATGTTGAGCGCCATGGTGAGGAAAAAATTCACCATGAGGATGGTGAGCGAGCTGATCACCACCGCGTCGGTGGTCGAGCGGCCCACCCCGACGGCTCCGTTGCGGGTGGAAAGCCCCTGCTGGCAGCCGACGACGGCCACGATGATGGCGAAGACGAACCCCTTGCTCAGCGCCATCACCATGTCCTTGCCGTGCGTGTAGGACTCCATGTGGTGCAGGAAGAAGACGCTGTTGACGTTCAGGATCCTCGTGGCGACGAAATAGCTGGCAGAGAGGGCGAAGAAGATGCACTCCCCCACCAGCAGCGGCATGGAGACCATCGATGTGGACTATGCCGAATCAAAGAACATTCGTTGCATCAGCAGCCCGGAAGGAAACCGGAATGCCGTAGCCGAACACGCGCTCGGTATGCTCCTTGCATTGATGAACCATACGGCCAAGGCCTTCATTGAAGTTCGGCAAAAACAGAACTTTTCGGAAAAACAGTGGGTATCATCGGATACGGCAATACCGGAAGCGCGTTCGCCCGTCTGCTGGCAGGGTTTGGCGTAACCGTGCTTGCCTTCGACAAATACCGGAAGAATTTCGCCGCAGGCTATGTGAAAGAGGCTTCCCTCGAACAGGTATGCCGTTATGCACAGGTAATCAGCCTCCACCTGCCGCTGAGTGACGAAACCCGGGGCTTCGCTTCCCGGGAATTTTTCAATCGACTTTCGGAAAAACCCTATTTCCTGAATACGGCAAGAGGCCGGCTTGTGGAAAACAAAGCGCTCATCGAAGCGCTCGAAGAAGGACGACTATCCGGTGCAGCATTGGATGTACTCGAAAACGAAGACCTTGATTCG
>RGVM01000679.1 GCA_010027295.1 Chitinophagia bacterium | reverse complement strand
AGGACAACGGGGAGGGCATTCCGAAGGAGGTCCATACGAAGATCTTCAGCCCCCGATTCACCACCAAAAGTTCCGGGACGGGACTGGGACTTGCCATGTGCCGGAGCATCGTAGAAAAGGCCCATGGCCGGATCTCATTCGAGACCGTAGCCGGTCAAGGGACTGTCTTCCATGTCCACCTGCCGATCGTCACGGCCGCTATTGTGAATCCCGGAGTGGCATGAGGGCAGGCATAGGTTCAGCCCCTTTTTCTCCTTCTCTCCTCAAGCCAGGTCTCCAGTTCATGCCTCGATAGGCTGCTTAGGTTGGAAGCCCGGGTAAGGCTGCCTTTCTGTGCCGCCAGGACGCCATAGCGGATATCGGCGAATCCTTCGACGGCATGGGCATCCGGGTCGATGGAGAGCATGAGGCCCCTGTCCAAGGCGGCAGGAATCCAGGACCAGTCGAGGTCGAGCCGTCTGGGGTGTGCGTTGATCTCTACGGCGATGCCAGCCTTTGCGCAGGCGTCCAGCATCCTGAGGTGGTCGACGGGGTAGCCCGGTCGACTGAGAAGCAGTCTGCCGGTAGGATGCCCCAGCAGGTCGGTGAAGGGGTTGGAGATGGCTGTCAGCAGCCTTTGCATGGCCTTCTCCTCCGTCATTCGGAGGTTGGAATGGACGGAGGCGATGACCAAGTCGAAGCGTGCGAGCACATCGTCGGGGTAGTCGAGCGAGCCATCTCCCAGGATGTCGCACTCGATACCCTTGAAGATGCGGAAGTTCCCCAGTGTCGCGTTGAGCGCGTCGATGTGTTCATGTTGGCGGCGGACCTTTTCGATGTCGAGGCCGCCGGCGTACTGCGCAGAACGGCTATGGTCCGAGATAACGAGGTATTCAAAGCCCTGGCGAATGCAGGCTTCTGCCATCTGTTCGAGGGAGTGGGCCCCGTCGCTCCAGTCGCTGTGCGCATGAATGATGCCCTTGACGTCTTCCGTCCGGATCAGGGATGGGGGTGTCCACGTATGGTCGACCCCGGCCTGTGTCCCCGTCTCTCGGAGACAGGCAGGTATGGGGGCAATGTCGGCGAGGCGGAAGAGGGGCACGAGCTCGCCGTCGGCCGCGGGGACGACGAGACTGGCGATGGTCTTGGGGTTGTCGCGGTACGGTTCGGGCAGACGAATGATGAGGGGGAAGCGGAACTGGTCCTCGATGATGGTGCCGAGCGGTTTGCTACCGATCGATTCGACGAGGTCGAGGACGTTGCGGGCGGGAATGCCGTAACGGGCGAGCTGATCTTGGCGGAGCTTGATCTGGACGATCGGCTGGCCGGCGACTTGCTCGGTGGCCAGGTCGACGGCGCCCGGCACCTCTCGGAGGACGTCCTCGAGTTGTTGGGCGGTTCCTAAGAGCGTTTCAAAGTCGTTGCCGAAGAGTTTGAGAGCGATGTCGGAACGGACGCCGGAGACCATTTCGTTGATTCGCTGTTCGATTG
>RGVM01000678.1 GCA_010027295.1 Chitinophagia bacterium | reverse complement strand
GCGCTGGGGCGTCCGCTCGTGGCGGTGCACCACATGCAGGCCCATGTGCTGTCGAACCTCCTGGAGGAGCCGCGGCCCGAATTCCCCTTCCTCTGCCTGACCGTCAGCGGCGGACATACGCAGATCGTGCTGTGCCGATCGCCGCTCGACATGCAGGTGCTGGGCGAGACCCTCGACGATTCCGCCGGCGAGGCCTTCGACAAGTCGGCCAAGCTGCTGGGACTCCCCTACCCCGGCGGACCGCTCATCGACCGACATGCGGCGAAGGGCGACCCGCACCGGTTCGCATTCGCGGAACCCAACATCCCCGGCCTCGACTTCAGCTTCAGCGGCGTCAAGACCTCCATCCTCTACTTCCTTCAGCAACACAGCCGAAAGGACCCCGACTTCATACGCACGAACCTCGACGATTTGTGCGCCTCCATCCAGCACCGCATCGTGGACATCCTCCTAAAGAAGATGAAGATAGCGGCGCTGGAGACAGGCATCCGGCAACTCTGCCTCGCCGGCGGGGTGGCTGCCAACCGGGGACTGCGTACCGCATTCCTGGAACTCTGTGAGGGACTGCACGCGAGGGGGCATATCCCCTCCCTCCCCTACTGTACCGACAATGCCGCGATGATCGCCCTCACGGGATATTACCGCTATCAGGCGGGGATGCTGAGTGAGCTGAGCGCCACGGCGACCGCCCGGTCGGGATGGTGAACCTGTCATCCGGGAAGCATGCCGAATGACTATTTCGACTTCCAGCAATTCAGGGTCCGTCAGGGCCGAACGGCCATGAAGGTCACCAGCGAGGCCTGCCTATTGGGCGCGTGGTTCGCAGCCAAGCCGCTGGAGGCGACTCGCATGCTCGATCTCGGGGCAGGGACGGGCCCATCGATGGCATAGAGATCGACCCCGCGGCGGCGGCACAGTGCCGCGAGAACCTCGATGCGTCTCCCTGGGGACAGAGGCTGAGAGTATTCGAGGGTGATATCCGGGAATGGGACCCCGGCATGAGATACGACTTCATCATATCGAATCCCCCCTTCTATGAAAAGTCATTGCTACGAGCGGATGCCCGGATGAATGACGCGATGCATGGCACATCCCTCAACCTCGATGAACTGGCCTTGGCCATGGACCGATTGGCCAGTCTGCACGGGCGTTGCGGCCTCATACTACCTTATGAGAAAGCCGGAGGATTCGAAACAAAAATGAACGGACTGGGTTTCGGAACGGAAGAGCGGATGACCGTCCGGCACAGCCGTAGCCATCCACCCATGCGGCGGATCCTGGGCTTCGCCAGGGGATGGAAGGAGCAGATACGGGAAGGCGAACTGTACATCGAGGAGCCGGGCGAACTGCTTTCGGAATATTATCTGCGGTTCAGCGAAAATCACTGATGCAGGAAGTTCGAAACTTCCGGAACCCCGGCCTTACTCGACACGAAATGACTCTCCGACAAATCGCTTGGCCGGTTTTTCGC
>RGVM01000677.1 GCA_010027295.1 Chitinophagia bacterium | reverse complement strand
GATGCCACGCGGAACCGATGAGCGATGCCACACGGATCAGGTCGAGGGTCGAAAACGTAAGCACATTTCTGTGCTACAAAGAACCCTGGGTTGAGGCAATGGGATTTGGTAGAATGAACATTGTTCATTTTCTTTGTGGCATGTCGCCCGCCGTTCGGACCCCGGATTACAAGGAAGAGATGCGTGAGCGCATCCTCGATGCCGCCCGGGCCCTCTTCCTGGAGAAGGGGTACCACGGCACCAGCCTTCGCAACATCGCCGAGCGGATCGGATACAGCGCAGGTAACATCTACCTCTACTACCGCGACAAGGACGAGATCTTCCACGCCCTCCACGAGGAGGGGTTCCGTCGGATGCTCGGGATGATGGAGCCGCTCCGGCACGTGGCGGACCCCATGGAGCGGCTCGTAGCCATGGGCCGCGTCTACATGGACTTCGCCATCCACAACAAGGACCTCTATGACCTCATGTTCATCATGGAGGCGCCGATGGAGCGGTCCTGCGGGAACGAGAAATGGGAGATGGGCGACCGCACCCTCGCCCAGCTAAAGCAGGTACTCTGGGAATGCCAGCAGATCGGTCATTTCCGGGGAATGGACGTCGAATACCTGTCCTTCATGATATGGTCGGGGATGCACGGCATGTGCGCCCTCTACTGCCGGAGGCGCTGCCAGGTCTACGAACATGTCGAGGAGGCGGAGCTGCTGCGTCAAGGCATGGATTATTTCGTGCGGATGGTTCGATCGTTCTGATTTTTTTTAAATAACAAATGAACAACGTTCATTATAGGTGGCTACTGCCGGGAAATCAACGGATATGAGGAATACATTCCACAGGTTGTCGAGGACCATCTTCGGATGTGCGTCGGGGGTCGCGCTCCTGCTGAGCGCACAGTCTCTTCGAGGCCAGTCGGTGCTGGACGAGTACGTATCGGAGGCTCTCGGCAGCAACCTCGTGCTGCAGGAGCGCAGGGTCTCCCTTGAGAAGGCGATGCTGGCGATCCGGGAGGCGAAGACGCTCTTCGGTCCGACGGTCTCCTTCGAGACGCAGTACACGCTTGCAAAGGGCGGCCGTCTCATATCCTTCCCGGTGGGCGACCTGTTGAACCCCGTCTATGCGACGCTGAACCAGTTGACGGCCAGCAATCGTTTTCCTCAGATCCCCAACGTGGAGGAGCAGTTCCTTCCCGACAATTTCTACGATATCCGCATCCGGTCCTCGATGCCCTTGTTGAATCCCGAGATCCGCATCAACCGCGACATCAGAGTCCGTCAGGCGGAACACACTCAGTCGGAGATAGACACGTATCGGCGCGAGCTCGTGAAGGAGGTGAAGTCGGCCTGGTATGACCATCTGATGACGCATCAGGCCGTCGCCATCCTGGAGTCCGCGCTCGGGCTGGTGGAGGAGGGGTTGCGGCTGAACCGCTCTCTGCTGGCCAACGGCAAGGGCCTTCCTGCGCAGGTCGTCCGTGCTGAGGCCGAGGTCG
>RGVM01000676.1 GCA_010027295.1 Chitinophagia bacterium | reverse complement strand
AGATTCCCGGGATAACCCTCTTCACCGTCGGGTGAGATGTAACTGAAGATGATCTTATCGCTACCCTCCTGCGCACTCTCCCACATGCGGCTGTGGAAGCCCGTCCGGCCGCCATGGAGACTGTTGGGTCCGTTGTTGAGGTCCAGCGAATGGCTGGCGCCGTCAAGACTGAATCGGCCCCTGGCGATCCGGTTGGCGTAGCGGCCGACGATGGATCCGAAGAACTTGGCCTCGGGCTTCAGGTAGTCGGCGGAACTGCCCATGCCCAGGCAGACGTCTGTCATTTCACCCTTTGCGTTCGGGACCCAAAAGCCAACCACCCTTGCGCCATAGTTGCTGAGGAGCACTCGACAACCGGTTCCGTTAGACAGTTCGAACAGACGAATCGACTTCCCTCCCAGGCTGTCACTGAAGCGTTCCTCCTCAGGATATCCCTTCAATCCGGGAACCCCGGCCTTTTTTTCACTCTGGTCGGACATCATCCTGCTGAGGTCTTTGCAGCCTGCCATGAATACAAGCCCCGCAAGGAGCAAGAGGCTGTTTGCTTTGCCGAATCGCATGTGCTAATGTATGATAGTTTCCCGCCATGTGCAATATTCCCGGATGTCATATCGTGCTTTCGCAGGTGCCTTCGGCAAGATCCACGCTCAGGGCGGTCAAAGCCAGCCCAAAAGCATCTTCGTACCGGGATTGAAGTGCCGCCACCCAGGCATCCGCCAGCTCGGTGCGCACGAGGTTGATGGTGCATCCCCCGAAACCGCCGCCCATCATCCTGGCCCCGAGAACGGCGGGCTCCCCCCTCGCCTGCTCCACCAAGAAGTCGGCCTCGGGACAGCTCACCTCATACATGTCCCGCAATCCGGCATGGGTTTCAAACATCCGCATCCCTGCGGAAGACAGGTCACCCCGCTGCAGGTCATCGCACAAGGCCAGCAGCCGCTGGTTCTCGCGGACCACATAGCGGCATCTCCTGTCCACCACGGCGTCCCGCGGCGCCACATGCCTGTCCAGCATCTCCTCGTCGACATCGCGCAGGGATGATACCGTGGGCCTGTGCGCGCGCACCCATTCCAGCCCCTGCGCACATTCCTCGCGCCTGCGATTGTAGGCCGACGAGGCAAGCGAATGTTTCACGCTTGTATCCAGCAGCAACAGCGAATATCCTTCGGCAAGAAACGGCACATATACATACTCGCGGCTGCGGCAGTCGAGACGGATGAATTGGCCACGGCGTCCGAAAAGGCTCGCGAAAGGGTCCATGATGCCGCACATCACACCCGCATACCGGTGCTCCGCGAGGCGGGCGATATCGACCATGTCGGCTCGGGGCAGTCCGAAACCGTGTAGTGCGTCGAGACCGAACACGGTGGCGCAGGACAGTGCCGCACTGGAGGAGAGTCCTGCGCCCACGGACAGATCGGAGGCGAAGAGCGCGTCGAAGCCGCTGGTGCGGAAACCCCTCTCCTCCAGTCCGGCTAGTATACCCAGGACGTAGTTGG
>RGVM01000675.1 GCA_010027295.1 Chitinophagia bacterium | reverse complement strand
ATCCAGCCACCGATCCAGGCAGCAATGAAGCCGCCGAGCGAGTACGCAGCCACGGCGTAACCGGCCTGCGTGGCCGTGTTACCGTTCCGCGTGATGAAAAGTGCCAGGAACGGCACGACGAAAACGCCGAACCGATTGACGAAAGTTGCCCCTACGAGAACCCAGAAGGGTCTGGGCAGGAGGTGCAGTTGTGAAAACAGAGACATGGTTGAAAAGAGAAAAAGAGGTTCATGGGAAGTTGGGAGATGAGCTAGAACGCAAAACGGGCCGGCTCATGTGAGCCGGCCCGTTGAAGGCTTTGAAAGGTTGCTGTGTTCGTTCGGATTACAGGCCTTTGCTCACGATGTATTTCACGAGATCGACGACTCGGTTGGAGTAACCCCACTCGTTGTCGTACCAGCTCACCAGCTTGAAGAACTTGCTGTTCAGCTCGATGCCGGAACCGGCGTCGAAGATGGAGCTGCTCTGGTCATGGATGAAGTCGGTGCTCACCACTTCGTCAGCGGTCCAGGCGAGGATGCCCTTGAGGTAGGTCTCGCTGGCCTTCTTCATGGCGGCGGAGATTTCCTTGTAGCTGGTTTCCTTCTCCGTCTTCACGGTGAGATCGACCACGGAAACCGTCGGCGTCGGCACGCGGAAGGACATCCCCGTGAGCTTGCCCTTCACTTCTGGAATGGCGAGACCCACGGCCTTGGCGGCACCGGTGCCGGAAGGAATGATGTTGATGGCGGCGCTGCGGCCACCCTTCCAATCCTTCTTCGACGGGCCGTCCACAGTCTTCTGCGTGGCGGTGTAGGAGTGAATGGTGGTCATGAGGCCTTCGGCGACGCCGAATCCTTCTTTCAGCAGCACATGCACCACAGGGGCGAGGCAGTTTGTCGTACAGCTGGCGTTGGAAATGACGTGGTGGCTGGCGGCGTCATACTTCTCATGGTTCACACCCATGACGATGGTGATGTCTTCATCCTTGCCAGGGGCGGAGATGATGACCTTCTTCGCACCCGCGTCGATGTGGCCCTGTGCCTTGCTGCGCTCGGTGAAGAGACCGGTCGATTCGATGACGATGTCCACGCCCAGGGCTTTCCATGGCAGAGCAGTCGGGCCTTCACGCACGGCGAGGCACTTGATCTCGTGGCCGTCCACCACCAGGATGTCGTCTTCTGCCAGATCAGGGCTGGACTTCTTGGATGAAACGTTCTCACGAGCCTTGCCCTGAGTGGAGTCGTACTTGACGAGGTAGGCGAGACTGTCGTCTGCGTCGAAACGGTTGTACTCGGCGAGACTGTCGTCTCGATATCAAAGTACACATACCCCTCCAACGCTTTACTTCCTTCGTCCCACCTCACCTGTTTTCCCATCACCGGTTGAAACATCGTCTGGATCATGCTCTCTTGGTACATCTTCTGCGCGTTGTTCGGAAGCGCTTGCATCAACTCCGGGTGGTACAACGTGTACACGCCACGTTGGTGCAGCTTCCACCTGGTGGCCGCTCCAATGTA
>RGVM01000674.1 GCA_010027295.1 Chitinophagia bacterium | reverse complement strand
GTGGTCGCTGTGCTTTACATCGGGATAGATGTCCACCGAACGCAGCCTGTCCCTCAACGGCTCCGTCACATTGATGTAGTCTATGCGCCAACCCTTGTTCTGCTGCCTGACGGAAGGAAAGCGCTGGCTCCACCAGGTGTATCGGTGGGGTGAGGGGTCGAAGAGCCGAAGCGTGTCCACCCAGCCGTCGGCGAAGAAACCGTCCATCCACGCACGTTCCTCCGGAAGGAAGCCCGAAGACTTCCGGTTCCCCTTCGGATCATGGATGTCCACCTCACGGTGTGCAATGTTGTAATCACCGCAGAGGATGAGTTTCGCCCTGGAGTGCTGCAGGTCGTTCAGATACGCGCCCATCTCGTTAAGCCACTGATACTTGTACGACTGACGCTCCTCGCCGGAGGTGCCGGAGGGAAAATAGGCGTTGATGAGACGGATGTCGCCGAAGTCGAGCTGGATTACCCTTCCCTCCTCGTCGCTCTGTGGGGAGCCATGGCCATACTCGACATGGTCGGGACGAATCCGCGTGAAGACAGCCACCCCACTGTAGCCCTTCTTGGCCGCACTGAACCAGTAGTCGTGGTATCCCAGCTCCTCAAAGGGTCGGCAGTCGACATCCGTACGCTGTGCCTTGGTCTCCTGAAGGCAGACAACATCCGCGGGATCGGTCCGTAGCCAGTCGATCAGCCCCTTTCCGATGGCGGCCCGGATGCCATTCACATTGTAACTCACGATCCTCATGGGATAAAATTAGTCATCGCAGGGCAAAGCCGTCTTCCTGCCGTTTCTTTGCCGAATGAGACAGATGGGCATGTACATCTACAACGTCACCAGCCGAGTGGAAGCCGGACTCTCCGATGAATGGCTGGCATGGATGCGCGTGGAGCATATACCAAGGGTCCTCGCAACAGGACTCTTCACACACCACCGCATCCTGCGTCTCCTGGACACCGAAGACGCCGACGGGCAGACTTTCGCCGTACAGTACTTCACAACGACCCGGGAGGGGTATGAGAAATACCTGGCGGAACATGCGCCGGCACTACGCGGAGAAGTGACGGAACGCTGGGGGGAGGCCGTCCTCTCTTTCCGAACCTTCATGGAAGTTATCAACTAGTTGTGGATAAAACAGCCGTGGATCGGGCTTTAGGAAAGATCCTGAAGAGATGCCAAAGTGCCGTCAGACGGTTGTTCTAAAGAGTCCAAATTGCTGAAATGCCCATCATGACTGCATTCCAGCGATTTCAACGATTCGTCGGATGCGCGAGCGGATCCACTGTAAAGGCTGAAAGGCCCACTCACATTGACTTTCCATGCATATATCGAAATTTTGCAGAATAGGAAAAGCCTATAAATTTGTTGCAACAGCAAAAAACCATCCCAATGAACAAAGCAGAACTGATTGCCAAGATCGCCGAAGACGCAGAAGTCAGCAAGAAGCAGGCAGGCGCCGCTCTCGACTCCGTCATCGATGCCATCACCACCACCCTGATGACGGGCCC
>RGVM01000673.1 GCA_010027295.1 Chitinophagia bacterium | reverse complement strand
ACTTCGCCCCGACTCATGTCGCTCAGATCAAGACCATCGCACGCGCCGGGCACTACAACAGCCTGCCTTTCCATCGTGTAATCGACGATTTCATGGCGCAGGGCGGAGAAGTGTCCGCCATCTACATGCTCTCGACACCCTATCCGGAAATGAAAGGTGAGTTCACCTTCAAGCGGCGTCCGGGGGAGGCTCCCGTCCAGTGGCTAGGCGACCCGGCAAGCGCGGAAACCGGCTATTATCAGGGCTTCATCGTGGGATCGCAGCCGGATTCCCTTTCGGAGATGATGGCGGACAAGGCGGTCAACACGTGGGCGCTCCACTGCCCGGGAATCGCCTCCATGGCGCGAACGGACGACCCCAACAGCGCAGATACGCAGTTCTTCCTGATGCGGCAGACGAGTCCTGTTCTCGACAAATCCTATACGATATGGGGCCGCGCGCTGACTGGGCTCGACGTGATCCGCGGCATCAAGGCCGGTCCGGAGGAGACTGACGGTCGCATGTCGCCGGGCGTCGCCGACAAGCTGTCCCGCGCGACGGTCGTCGCCGATCTGCCCGCGTACAAACGCCCCACCGTCTATGTCCAGAGAACGGATGGACCCGAGTTTGCCAAGATTCTGGCCGAAGCGAACGCCTCCGGCGTTGCGGACGCCTGCAGCCTGCCGCCTGTTCCGGCGATTGTGGAGATGCCCCCAAGTGAGTGATGCGACCGACAAGGAAAATACTCTGATCCTGACCCTCGAGTCGGGACCCGTTTCCATCCAGCTCTTTCCGGACAAGGCTCCAGGCCATGTCGCCCGGATCAAGGAGCTTGCCCGCAGCGGGTTTTATGACGGGCTCACTTTCCATCGCGTAATCAGCGGCTTCATGGCTCAGGGTGGGTGTCCGACCGGCACCGGCATGGGCGGTTCCGGCAAGAAGCTGCGTCAGGAATTCAACACCGTCAGCCATCAGCGCGGTGTATGCTCGATGGCGCGGGCGCAGAATCCCGACAGCGCGGACAGTCAGTTTTTCATTGTATTTGACGACGCGTCCTTCCTTGACCGTCAATATACGGTCTGGGGTCAGGTCACGGAGGGGATGGAGCTCGTCGACGCCCTTCCGCGAGGCGAGCCGCCGGCCAAGCCCGGGGTGATCGTGTCCATGCGCGTGGCCGCGGACCTCTGATCCGGGCGCCGTCGAAACGTCAATGACGTGAGATCATGGAAGGACGGGGTGAACACGCCCGTCCTGCCTGTGAATGGGCGCGTCCTCAAGTTCCTTTGCCGCGGGAAGCGGTCGCGCAGGTCGGCGCAGGTGTGCGAGCATCCAGGCGCTCGTCTGTCTCGAGCGAAGTTCGGCGTTTGCGACCAGATCACCGTAGAAAAGGTTCACTCCAGGCGTCAGGTCATCCTCGGAAGGGTCTGCGCTGAGGTCAGGCGATGAGGGACGGGTGACGGTCAGTCGACCAGCCTCACAGGCGGCTGAAATTTCCGCCGGGTGAAGGACGGGGCGCGCGG
>RGVM01000672.1 GCA_010027295.1 Chitinophagia bacterium | reverse complement strand
GCGCCCCCACCACCGGCCGCTTCTACTACTACCGCGTGCGCACCGAAGGGAAGAACTGCATGGTCTTCAACCCCGATGCCAGACCTGAACAGGACCCCATGGGCGTGGCGACGGTCACCAAGGATGCCAACGACGCGAACGGGGGCTATTTTGTCGTCAACATGACCGGGGTATACAACCGTGACCTCACCGACTACAAGCGGGGCGTCAAGCTGAACAGGCAACTTAAGTCGGTAACCATACAGGACGAGTTCACACCTAAGTCCGCGACGAACGCCTATTGGATCATGCACAGTCCCTGCACCGACAACGCCGTCATCTCTCCCGACCGCAGGACCATCACCATGGTCAAGAACGGCAAGACCGCCTATCTGCGGCTCGTCGCGCCAGCCAATGCCCAGTTCAGCGTGGTCAACCGATCCACCACCGCCATCAACTACCTCGACGAGACAGCCTCCATCTTCTCCGGCGTCATGGCAGGGAAGAATAGCATCAACACCTGGTACGGGAAGGTCCAGGTCAAACTCACCGGACTTGCAGGCAACACGCCCGTCACCGTCAAGGTCGAGTTCTCCGGATCTGCCACCGACAATACCACGCCCCTGGTGCCGCTTGCCTCCTGGACGACGTCCAACTGACGGCAATCGGGCTATCAGGTACTACATCGCTTTGGTAATCTCGAAACGATGGTGGATATTCACCCACACAAGGGCAACCACATGGAACGATCATCATCGAAAGGCCGGCGCAGGTTCATTCGCGAGGGTGCGGCTGTTGCGGCAGGCTTCCTCATCGTGCCGAGGCATGTCATCGGCAGAGGCTTCATCCCACCGAGCGACCAGCTCACCAAGGGCATCATCGGCACCGGCGGGATGGGAATGGGACACGTCAAGTACGCTGGCACCCGCGTCGTCGCCATCTGCGACGTCGACAGGACGCACCTGGACGCGGCCGCCCAGAAGATAGGCGGCGGCGTCAAGACCTTCCATGACCACCGCGAACTCATCGCCCTCCCGGAGGTGGACATAGTACACATCGCCACCCCGCCCCACTGGCATGGCATCATGGCCGTCGATGCCGCCAAAGCGGGCAAGGACATCTGGTGCGAGAAGCCCATGACCCGGACCATCGGTGAGGGGAAGAGGGTCGTAGAGGCCGTGAAGCAGTACGGCCGCATGTTCCGCCTCAACACCTGGTTCCGTTTCGAGGAGGAGTTCTACGGGATGAAGACCACCGTCAAGCCCATCAAGAAACTCGTACAGTCGGGACTCCTCGGATGGCCCCTGACCGTCACCGTCAGCAAACACACCGGCTTCGACTGGAAGTTCTACTGGGTGGGCAAGACCGACCTCACGCCCCAGCCCGTGCCCGCCACCCTCGATTATGACCGATGGCTCGGGCCGGCCCCCTTTAAACCCTACCACCCCCACCGCGTACATGTCAACTTCAGGGGTTACTGGGATTACGACGGCGGCGGACTCGGCGACATGGGCCAGCATT
>RGVM01000671.1 GCA_010027295.1 Chitinophagia bacterium | reverse complement strand
GACGACTTCGGCTCCCGCACCCTGTATATCAAGATTCTTTTCGCAGACTACGAGCTCGGCTATGTCATCCTGGAGCTGATCGGGGAATGGAACGATGCCATAGAAAACGATATCATGACGCTTAAGCGGGAGATCGTCGACTGCCTCATCGCCCAGGGCGTCCGCCGATTTATCATCGTGGCCGAGAATGTCCTCAATTTTCACAGCAGTGATGCCAGCTATTACGAGGAATGGGTCGATGAAATACGGGACGAGGATGGCTGGGTCGTTATCCTCAACATGCCGGGTCCCTCCCAGCAGGACTTCCGGAAGTCGCGCCTTACGCACTATGTGGAACTCCTGGAATATCCCCCCTGGCGAACCCTCCAGCCCCATTTCCTGTACAACGCCATCGACGAGCTCATGCCCCGCAGGCTCGGCAATGGCTGAGTTCGGGGCGTCGGAAGACCCGATATGAGGGTTAGCGCCGATTTTTGCCCCAAGGCCTCCACGGAATTCTTTTTTTGCCACCTCCTGACATACATTTGCGCCAACCTTTCTAAGCAACCTCCGGCAATATGAAGTGGAAACAGCTTTTCTCCTCGTCCGTGGGCAGGAAGATTGTCATGGCACTCACCGGCATCTTCCTCATCGTCTTCCTCGTCGTACATTGCTATGTCAATGCCAACGTGCTCTTCAGAGGCGGTGAGGAGAACTTCAACCGTGCAGCCCATTTCATGAGCACCAACCTGCTGGTGCGCATCATGGAGGTCGGCCTCTTCGCCGGTTTCATCCTGCACATCGTGCAGGGATACCTGCTCGACTGGACGAACCGTTCGCGCCGGAGTGCCAAGTACGCCGTGACCGCCGGAAACCTCACCAGTACCTGGTACTCCCGATCCATGGCCATCCTCGGCACCCTCATCCTGCTCTTCCTCATCGTCCACCTGGCCCATTTCTGGGTGCCTTCCCGCTTCGGGGGCCTTACGGATGTCGAGTACAACGGTGAGACTTATCACAACCTCTATGGCCGCATGAAGGACATCTTCAGCGCGGAATGGGTGGTGGCACTCTATGTGCTGGGATGCTTCTCCCTTGGATGGCATCTGCTGCATGGCTTCCAGAGCGCCTTCCAGACGATGGGATGGAACCACCGCCGCTACACCCCACTCATCCGTGGCATAGGCGCCGGCTTCTCCGTCATCATCCCGCTCATCTTCGCCCTGATGCCCGTTTTTCTCTATTTCGGCTGGGAACTGGACCTCGGGTCCATCACCCTGCTGTTCTGAGCCGGCATTCCGCATTAAGATAGATTCGTCCATAGAAAACGAACATACAAGCCAACCGCACATGATCGACAATAAGATTCCCGCCGGACCACTCGATACCAAGTGGAAGAACTACAAGGGCACCGTCCGCCTGGTGAACCCGTCGAACAAGCGCAAGCTGGAAGTCGTCGTCATCGGCACCGGTCTGGCCGGCGCCTCTGCTGCCGCCAGCCTCGGCGAACTGGGCTACCGG
>RGVM01000068.1 GCA_010027295.1 Chitinophagia bacterium | reverse complement strand
CCGGAGTGGACGAGCCGCTTCGGATGCACCGCCAGTACCTGAAGAACAGGGGCCGGCAGGTGGAAGTCGTCAGGACGGAGGGTCCCGCCCTCGTCGGACGCCTCACCGAGGTCACCGAAGACGGCATAATAGTGGAGACCGTCACAGGCAAGGGTCGGAAACAGGTCACACAGACTCACACCGTGCTCTTCCCCGAGATCCGAACCACTACCGTGCAAGTAACGTTTTAAAGACCGGCATCCCCTAAAACCCCCGGCGGGCGGGAACCGGTAGCAAACAGATACAGATTATGGCAAGCATCAACCTGATCGAATCATTCCAGGAGTTCAAGGAGGCCGAGAACATCGACCGGCCCACCCTCATGAAGGTGCTGGAGGATGTCTTCAAGACCCTGCTGAAGAAGAAATACGGCTCCGATGACAACTTCGACGTGATCGTCAACACAGAGAAGGGCGACCTCGAGATCATGCGCCACCGCACCATCGTGGATGACGGCGCCGTGCAGGATCCCCTCGCCGAAGTCGAGTACAGCGAAGCCATTAAGCAATCCCCCGACTACGAGGTGGGGGAGGACCTCTTCGAGGAAGTCAACATCCAGGAATTCGGGCGCCGCGCCATCCTGGCCGCCAAACAGACCCTCGCCTCCCGCATCGGCGACCTCAAGAAGAACGCACTCGTCAAGAAATACGAGAACCGCGTCGGGGAGATCATCAGCGCCGAGGTCTACCAGGTGTGGAAGAAGGAAGTGCTCCTGCTCGACGAGGACGGCAACGAGATCATCCTGCCCAAGTCGGAACAGATCCCGTCCGACTACTTCAAAAAGGGCGAATCCATCCGCGCCGTCGTCAAGAAGGTCGAGATGCGCAACAACAACCCCGTCATCATCCTCTCGCGCACCCACCCTTCCTTCCTGGCCAAGCTGCTGGAGATAGAGGTTCCCGAGATCTTCGACGGACTCATCGTCATCCGCAAGATCGTACGCGAGCCGGGCGAACGCGCCAAAGTGGCCGTAGAGAGCTACGACGACCGCATCGACCCCGTCGGCGCCTGCGTCGGCATGAAGGGCAGCCGCATCCACGGCATCGTCCGCGAACTCAAGAACGAGAACATCGACGTCATCAACTTCACCAACAACATCCAGCTGCTCATCCAGCGCTCGCTCACGCCGGCCCGCATCACCCGCATGAACCTCGACAACGAGCGCAAGACCGCCGAGGTCTTCGTCGCCCCCGACGAGGTGTCCAAGGCCATCGGCAAGCGCGGCGTCAACATCAACCTCGCGCAAGACCTCACCGGATACACCATAGACGTATACCGCGACGACGAGGGTGAGAACGACGAGTACGACGTCGACCTCGACGAATTCACCGACGAGATAGAGCCCTGGATCATCGAGGAACTCAAGCGCATCGGATGCGATACGGGCCGCAGCGTGCTGGCCCTCAGCGCCGACGAGCTCGAACGCCGGACCGACCTGGAGAAGGAAACCATCGACGAGGTCCGGAAGGTCCTCCAGGCGGAGTTCTCCAAAGGCTGACGGACACCCGGCCTGACGACAGTAGATTCGAAACCAAAGCGCAGCCGAGGGCTGCAGGAGGATAAATGTCAGATACGAATACACCGCGCCTCATGGCGGCGGCCCGCGAGTTCAACATCGGCAGGGACACCCTGGTGGACTTCCTCGTGGGCAAGGGCTTCAACCGCGACGAACTCGCGCCCAACGCCAAGCTTACGGAGGACATGTACCGCGCCCTCCAGTCGGGTTTCTCGTCCGACAAGGCCGCCAAGGCCAAGAGCGACGCCATAGAGATTCCCAAAGGCACCCCCCAGGAGGCCCGGAAGAAGAAGGACGAGGAGGAAATCCTCTTCCGCAAGGATGCCAAGAAGAAGGCGGCGGCCACCGAGGAGAAGGCGGAGCCTCAGCCCGAAGCACAGCCCGAGCCGCAGCCCGAGCCGCAGCCCGAGCCACAGCCGGCCCCGGCACCGGTGCCGAAACCCGTCGAAGCGGAGTCGGCCCCCGCCGAGTCGCCGGCGGAAGCACCCCTGCGCAGGGAGACCCCGGAACTGGAAGGCCCCAAGGTCCTCGACAAGATAGACCTGTCGGCCATCGACTCCTCCACACGCCCTCGCAAGGGTTCGAAAAAGGCCAAGGCCCCGGCCGAACCGGCGACCGCAGAAACACCGGCTCCCTCATCGGCGCCCGCGCCGACACCCGAGCCGGCAGCCGCCCCCGTGGAGGCAGCCGCCGTGGCACCGGCCGCGGAAGCCCCCGTGGAACGCGAGACCGTGCGCATCGAAGCGCCCGAACTCGAAGGGCCCAAGATCATCGGCCGCATAGAACTGCCCACCGACGGGGACGCACGCGGCAAAGGCGCCGAAGAACGCCGCAAACGCAAGCGCATCCCCATCGAGAAGAAGGACGTCCCCAGACCGACCATCCAGAAGACGGGCGGCGCCGGCGGACCCGGACGAGGCGGACCCGGCGGCCGCAGCGCCGGCGGAGGACGCACCGTGGCCCGCAGGGGCGATACCCGCGAGAACCGCGAGATAGACGAGAAGGAGATACAGAACAAGATACGCGAGACACAGGCCAAACTCGCCGGCGGCACCGGACGCGGCAAGAGCCTCAAGGCCAAACACCGCCGCGCCAAGCGCGACGAGATGGCCGATACGGGCGATGGCGGCGAGGACAACCGCCTCCAGCTCACCGAGTTCATCTCCGTCAGCGAACTCGCCAACCTCATGGACGTCGGCTTCGCCGAAGTCATCGGCAAATGCATGAGCCTCGGCATCATGGTGTCCATCAACCAGCGCCTCGACGCCGAAGTCATCGAACTCGTCGCCGGGGAGTTCGGCTTCGAAGTCGAGTTCATCGACATGGAGAAGCAGATGGAGATGGAGGACCAGGACGAGGAGGAGGAAGACGAGAACCAGGGCCCACGATCGCCCATCGTCACCATCATGGGCCACGTCGACCACGGCAAGACCTCCCTGCTCGACTATATCCGCAACGCCAACGTCGTCGCAGGCGAGGCGGGCGGCATCACCCAGCACATCGGCGCCTACCAGGTGCAGGTGGCCGACGGCAAGTCCATCACCTTCCTCGACACCCCCGGCCACGAGGCCTTCACCGCCATGCGCGCACGCGGCGCCAAGGTGACCGACATCGCCGTCATCGTCGTCGCGGCCGACGACGCCGTCATGCCCCAGACACGCGAGGCCATCAGCCATGCCCAGGCGGCAGGTGTACCCATGATATTCGCCGTCAACAAGATCGACAAGGAAGGCGCCAACCCCCAGAAGATATACGAACAGCTCTCCGGCATGAACATCCTCGTCGAAGAGTGGGGCGGCAAGTTCCAGAACCAGGAGATCTCCGCGAAGTCGGGCCTCAACGTCGACAAACTCCTTGAGAAGATCCTCCTCGAGGCCGAAATGCTCGAACTCAAGGCCAACGCCGAACGCGAGGCCAACGGCACCGTCGTCGAAGCCACCCTCGACAAGGGCCGAGGTTACGTCGCGACCGTCCTCGTCCAGAACGGCACCCTCCGCCAGGGCGACCTCGTCGTCAGCGGACAGCACTTCGGCCGCATCAAGGCGATGTACAACGAACGCAACAAGCGCCAGGACGTCGCACCACCCTCCACCCCCGTGCTCATCCTCGGCCTCAACGGCGCACCCCAGGCCGGTGAGAAGTTCCGCGTCTATGAGGATGAAGCCGAAGCCAAGGAGATCGCCAACCGCAGGGCCCAGATCCTCCGCGAACAGGGCATGCGCACCCGCAAACACATCACCCTCGACGAGATCGGACGCCGCCTGGCCCTGGGTAATTTCAAGGAACTCAACGTCATCATCAAGGGCGACGTCGACGGCTCCGTCGAAGCCCTCAGCGACTCGCTCCAGAAACTCTCCACCGAGGAGGTCGCCGTACGCGTCGTCCACAAGGCCGTCGGTCAGATCACCGAGAGCGATGTGCTCCTGGCGACCGCCTCCGACGCCATCATCGTCGGCTTCAATGTCCGACCCTCCCTCCAGGCCAACCGCCTGGCCGAATCCGAAGGCGTGCAGATAAAACTCTACTCGATCATCTACAACGCCATCGAAGAGGTCAAGAGCGCCATCGAAGGCATGCTCGAACCCAAGATCCAGGAGAAGATCGTCGCCAACGTCGAGGTCCGCGAGGTCTACAAGTTCGACAAGGCCACCGTCGCCGGCTGCTACGTCATGGAAGGCAAGATCAGCCGCAACAACAAGATCCGCATCATCCGCGACGGCATCGTCGAATACCCCAAGGGCGAGGGACAGGGCGCCGAACTGGGAAGCCTCAAACGCTTCAAGGACGACGTCAAGGAAGTGGCCACCCACTTCGAATGCGGCCTCACCATCCGCAACTTCAGCGACATCCGCGTCGGCGACATCATCGAAGCCTTCGAGATGGAGGAGATCAAGCGGACGCTCTAGGAAATTTGTCAGAACTTTATGGCGGGCCGGCACACACCGGCCCGCCACATATCCGACATTCGCGTATGAAGAAATTCCTGCTTTCGGCCGTCCTGGCCCTCGGCTGTCTCGCCGCCGACGCACAGGGCGCCAAAGTGCTGGCAGACAAGATCGTCGGTATCCTCGGCGATAAGATCGTACTGCGCTCCGACATCCTCAACTATATCGAGGATATCAAACGACAGGGCGGCGACCTGCCCCCGGATGCCGAATGCGTCCTCCTAGAAAAGATGATGGCCGATAAGGCCCTTATCCTCCAGGCGGAAAAAGACTCCCTCCCCGTCTCCGACGAGGAAGTGGAGGCCGAACTCGACCAGCGCATCCGATACTTCATCATGCAATACGGCGGCAAGGAGGCATTCGAACAGATCGCAGGCCGCACCATCTACCAGGTGAAAGAGGACTTCCGGAAGTCCATCCGCGAAGGACGCCTCGCCCAGGCCATGCGCAAGAGCATCGTCGAAAACGTCAAGATCACACCCACCGAGGTCAGACAGTACTTCGACAAGATTCCGAAGGACAGCCTCCGTTTCTACGAAACGGAACTCGTCGTCGGACAAATCGTGCTCTATCCCAAGGCCGGACGCGAACTCGAAAAGTTCGCCATCGACGAGCTGCTCGACTACAAGAAACAGGTCGAATCAGGCCAGAAATCCTTCGAGACACTCGCCAGGCTCTACACCGAAGACCCCGGCAGCAGACAGACGGGCGGCCGCTACGAACTCAACAAGAACGACAAGACCTGGGACCCGAATTTCAAGAACGGCGCCTTCCGCCTCAAAGAAGGACAGATCTCCCCGGTCATCAAATCCAAATTCGGCTACCATATCATCCAAATGGTCAGCCGCAACGGCGATGACGCCGTCGTCAGGCATATCCTCCGCGTCCCCCAGATTACGGACGAGGATATCCAGGCCACCCGCGTCAAGGCCGACAGCATCCGCGCCAAACTCATCGCCGGAACCCTGTCATTCGGAGAAGCCGTTGACAAGTACAGCGAAGACGAGAACAGCAAATTCACCGCAGGCCTCATCAACGGACAGGGAGGCGCCTTCGTCACCATCGACGAACTCGACAAGGACCTCGTCAATGACCTCAAACGCCTCAAGGTTGGTGAATACTCGACACCCCTCACCTTCAAGGACGAACGGGAGAAGACCGGCGTCCGCATCGTCAACCTGCGCAGTCGCACCGAACCCCATCGCGAAAACCTCCGCGACGACTATAACCGGATCGCACAACGCGCCCTCGAAGAAAAGAAGAACCGGACCGTCGATAAATGGTTCGCCTCCAAGCTCCCCACCTACTACATCATGGTCGACAAGGACTTCCAGGAATGCGAGAGCATACGCAAGTCCTTCGGCAACGTGGTCAAGAAATAGTCCACCCAAATACACTACCTTGCCGACCAACGGCAATACGCGGCACAGCGGCCAACGGACCATCCTATGAGCGATGAGATCAGGCATGAGTGCGGCCTCGCATTCATACGGCTACGAAAGCCGTTCTCATACTTCATGCGGGAGAAGGGCACAGCCCTCTACGGGCTCAACAAGCTCTACCTCCTCATGGAGAAACAACACAACCGCGGACAGGACGGGGCAGGCATCGTCACCGTCAAACTCAACACGGAACCCGGTTACCCCTTCCTCCACCGCCTCCGTAGCAACGCCAACCAGCCCATCGCCGACCTCTTCGCCACCATCGGCCGCGAAGTGCGCGAACTCGAGAAATACCAGCCCGACATCCTCCGGCATCCGGGACTACTCAAAGGCCACCTCCCCTTCCTCGGCGAACTCCTCCTCGGCCACCTCCGCTACGGCACCCAGGGCCGCAACAACGTCGAATTCTGCCACCCCTTCATCAAGAAGGACACCATCCCGGCCCGTAACCTCGCCCTCGCCGGTAACTTCAACCTCGTCAACACCGAGGAACTCTTCGCCCTCGTCAACATCGACCCGGGCGAATTCCAGCGCCAAAGCGACCTGGCCGCCATGATGGAGGTCGTTCACCACTTCCTCGTCAAGGAGGATGCCCACAACCCTGGAAACCTCTCCATACCCGAGATCCTGCAACGCGCCTTCCGCCTCTGCGACGGCGGCTTCAACGTCGGCGGCATGACGGGCAGCGGCGACGCCTTCGTCATACGCGACGCCCACGGCATCCGTCCCTCCTACTACTACGTGAACGAGGAAGTCGTGGTGGCCGCCTCCGAAAGAGCCGCCATCCGAACAACCTTCAACGTGGGCGAGAACGAGGTCATGGAACTCATGCCCGGAAACGCCCTCATCGTCAAACCCGACGGCTCCTTCTCCATCCCTCGAACCGGCCCCCAGACGGGCCTGCAGCTTCGAACGCATCTACTTCTCCCGCGGCAGCGACGAGAAGATCTACCGCGAACGCACGGCCCTGGGCCACAGCCTCCACCGACCCGTGCTCCAGGCCATTGACAACGACCTGCGGCATACCATCTTCTCCTTCATCCCCAACACGGCCGAAGTCGCCTTCTACGGCCTGCTAAAGGGCATGGAGGACTATCTCAACAGCGTCAAGGTCTCCCGTATCCTCTCCTGGAAGGGGGAATACGACGAGGAGAAACTGACAGAGATGGTCAATCGCCGCATCCGCGTCGAAAAAGTCGCCATCAAGGACGTCAAGATGCGCACCTTCATCACCGAAGACGCCTCCCGCTCCGAAATGGTGCAACACGTCTACGACATCACCTACGGCACCGTCGCCCGCGATACCGACACCATCGTCATCATCGACGACTCCATCGTACGCGGCACCACCCTCAAGGAGAGCATCGTGCGCATGCTCGCACGCCTCCACCCGAAGAAGATCATCATCGTCTCCTCCGCTCCGCAGATACGGTATCCCGACTGCTACGGCATCGATATGTCCAAGCTGGGCGACTTCATCGCCTTCCGCGCCGCTATGGAACTCCTCAAGACCCATCGCATGGAAGACATCGCCGATGATGTCTACCGGGAATGCCGCGACCGGCAACGAAACGGACAACTCCATACCGAAAACCTCGTCAGGCGCATCTACAAACCCTTCTCCACCGAACAGATCTCCGACATGGTGGCACAGCTCATCACCCCGCCCGACGTCACCATCCCCGTTCAGGTTATCTTCCAGACCATCGAAGACCTCCACAAGGCCTGCCCCGGCAACACCGGCGACTGGTACTTCACCGGCAACTACCCGACCCCCGGCGGCAACCGCGTCGTCAACAAAGCCTTCATCAACTTCATGGAAGGCAGGAACATCAGGGGCTACTGAACCGCCACCCGGCCCATATCCGCACTAACGACTGTTAGCGGGATTGCTTACCTTCGCCCCCTCGACAGACCATGGCAAGGAACATCCGCACCCGCGAGGGCGGACGGCGCGAAGAGATCGCCACCGCCGCCGCTAGACTCTTCCGAGAAAAAGGCTTCTCGGGCACGGGCATGCGCGACCTCGCCGGCTCCGTGGGCATCGAGGCCGCCAGCCTCTACAACCACATCGACTCCAAGGCCGGCCTGCTCCGCGAAATCTGCTTCCGCATCGCCGACGACTGCAGCACCCACCTGCGTGATCTCGAAGCGACGCCCGGACTCGACAGCCTCCGACGCCTGGAATCCATCACCCGCTTCCATGTCCGCATGTGGATCGAGAGACTCGACGAAGTCCTCGTGGCCACCAACGAGTTTCGAAGCCTGGAGGAACCCTGGCTGGAGAAGTTCCTCCACGAACGACGCATCTATATGCGACAGGTGGAGGGCATCATCTCGCAGGGTATCCGCGAAGGACTCGTTCGACCTCTGGAGCCCTACGTGGTCGTCCTCACAATCATGAGCGCGGTCCGCGGCATCGAGTTCTGGCACCGCTCCCGGAAGAACGTATCCGCCGCCAGCCTGGAAGAGTCCATGGTCGACCTCATCGTCAACGGCATTCGCAACGACACCGATGGAACCTCCGACACCCATGGCCCCGCGCTTCCATAAGCTCACCGTCACCGACATCCGACAGGAGACGCCCGACTGCATCTCCATCGCCTTCGGGATACCCTCGGAATGCAGGGAGGCCTTCGCCTTCAGACCGGGGCAGAACCTGGTCCTCCGCACCCGCATGCCAGACGGGGAACTCCGCAGGAACTACTCCCTCTGCAGCAGCCCCCTCGACGGGGAATGCCGCATCGCCGTCAAACGCAATGCGCACTTCATGCGGGTGCGCTTCAGACGCATGTGCAGAATGGGGGTAGACCTGCGCTGCAGGAACGCCAGCGTCTAAGGCGGCGCGAACATCGGAAAGATGCGTTGATAAAAACAAATTGGCATTGAGAGGTTTTAAATACCGCCATGGCGATTGACCGCGTGTGAAGCTGCCACGTTGAATCGACAAGCCATAGTGCTGCGCCGATCGGAATACGCGCATGCCCGACACAGGGTCGTTGCGCGACAAGATGACCACCTCGACCCTTTGGGTTGTGGCATCGTTGAAGGCCAAGAGTTTTTTCACCAAAGAAAAAGCAACCCCTGGTTTGGCGGGCTCTTCAAGTCGCTCCAACTGCAGCTTCATGTAAGCACGGTCGTCGCTTTGCTCAAAGACCAAATTTTCTTCTTCAAAATCAAACAAGGCGCGCGATGAAATCGCTACCACCAATTGACCGTCTAGGCTGGCTGCCATGGGATGCTCCTTGTTATCGAACCCATTGATTCAGCTCCATGATGGGCATGAGCACGGCCAAC
>RGVM01000670.1 GCA_010027295.1 Chitinophagia bacterium | reverse complement strand
CCGTGAGGAGGAAATGCCTGCCGGATGCCTTCATGCCCTTGTGTTTGGTTTCATGGGCAAGTTACAGCCGCGTGGGGTGAATCGCCCTTGCAATGTCGCGACCTGTCTAAAAACCGCAATGCATGCAGACATTCCGGCGCGAAAAGCAGGAGGCCGTCATCGGTTGGGATGACGGCCTTGGAATAAGGGGACGGGCAGGTCACTTCTTCTCCGCCGCCGCCTTGATGCGTTCCGCCTCGGCCTCGAACATGCCGACGAGGTTACCGGTCATGTGGTCGTCATCCTTGCGGGTCATCTCCAGATAGAGGTCGTAGCCCATGGCGCTGAAGTAGGCGGTCATCATGTTGTCCTTGCGGACGATCTTGTCGACCTTGGCGAACTCCTTGCCGGTGGTATCGAGCACGACGGCGGCGAGGGCCGTGTCCTTCTTCTCGAGGGCGAGGACGAGCTTGATATCGCCCTGGGGGGTGCCTTTAACCAGGATGGACCAGTTGCCTACGAAGTAGTCGGGGGTTTCCTGCGACTGGGCGCCGGCGGACAGGGAGAAGGCGAGGCATAATGTAGCCACCAGCAGTTTGACATGTCTCATGAGAGGATGTGTTTTGTGTTGTATGAATGTAGGATGGATATAATAACAAGCGAGCCGCCTCATTGTTCCGTCACCCGTTCAAACGGCCTCCAGGACGACGGCATAGCCCTGTCCGACGCCCACGCACATGGTGGCGAGGGCTCTTCGCAGGCGACGGTTCCGGAGCTCTAGCGCGGCGGTGAGGAGCAGTCGCGCGCCGCTCATGCCCAATGGATGCCCTATGGCGATGGCTCCTCCGTTCACGTTGATGCGGGGGTCTTCGTCGGATAGCCCGAGCTGCCGGATACATGCGAGCGACTGTGCGGCGAAGGCCTCGTTGAGTTCGATGAGGTCGATGTCGTTGAGGGAGAGGCCCGCCTTTGAGAGCGCCTTCCGGCTGGCTTCAACGGGACCAATGCCCATGATGCGCGGCTCGCAACCCGTCACGGCACTCGTGCGGATGCGCGCCAGGGGCCGAAGCCCGAATGTTTCCACCGTTTCTTCCGAGGCCAGCATTAGGGCGGCCGCGCCATCGTTGAGGCCCGATGCGTTGCCGGCCGTCACCGTGCCGCCCGTCTTCCGGAAGGCGGGCCTGAGGGCTGCGAGCACTTCAGTGGTGGTCTGCGGCTTGATGAATTCGTCGTGCGTGAAGAGGGTGCCGCCGCCCTTGCCCGAAGGCAGTTCCACGGGAAGGATCTCTTGCGCCAGCCGGCCGCTCTCACGCGAGGCGGCGGCTTTTCGTTGAGAGTTGAGGGCGAAGCGGTCCTGGTCCTCACGCGTGATGCCATACATATCGGCCAGGTTCTCGGCCGTCTCACCCATGGCCTCTACGCCATAGCGTTCTTCCATGCGCGGGTTGATGAACCTCCAGCCGAAGCTGCTGTCGTACATCCTGGCGTCGTTGCCGAAGGGACGGCTGCTCTTGGAGACGA
>RGVM01000669.1 GCA_010027295.1 Chitinophagia bacterium | reverse complement strand
GTACAAGGACGACCGACGCGAAGTCATCGGCGGCGGCGGTGGCACGCGCTACCTCGGCAACCATTACGGGAAGGTCATCTGGGCGCAGTACCCCGTACCCAAGGATCACCGCTGGTACGACCACGACGCCACCAAGGACGATGTCAACTTCTACGTCAAATGGCAGGAGAAGGTGGCCGACCGCCTCTTCCTCTTCGGCGACCTCCAGTACCGCGGCGTCAGCTATCGCATCGACGGCTTCCGCGACAACCCGAAACTGCAGGTCGATGAATCCTGGGGCTTCCTCAATCCGAAACTCGGCCTGACATGGCTCGGGAACGGCCAAAGGGCCTACCTCTCCTATGCGAAGGGCGCGAAGGAGCCGAACCGCGACGACTTCGAGGCCGGCGCCGCACAGCGGCCCAGGGCGGAGAAGCTCCATGACTTCGAAGCCGGCTATGAAACGAGCGGAGGAAGGTTCTCCTGGGGCATCACCGGCTACTACATGCGCTACCGGGACCAGCTAGTGCTCACCGGACGCATCAACGACGTAGGCGCATATACCCGGACCAACATCCCCGAAAGCTACCGTGCCGGCGTGGAGCTCACAGGGCGCTGGAAGCCGTCTGAGACATGGGAGGCCAGGGGCAACCTCACACTGAGTGACAACCGGGTAATGGGCCTCACGACCTATTACGACGACTATGACAACGGCGGACAGCAGAGCGAACGCATCGACAGGAGCCCCATCGCCTACTCGCCCTCCGTCACGGCGGCGGCAAGCCTTTCCTGGAAGCCCTTCCGAACCCTGTCGGTCTCGCTGCCCGCCAAGTACGTGGGACGCCAGTACCTCGACAACACGGGCCGCGAGAGCCGCAGCCTGGACCCCTTCTTCGTGCAGGACCTGGTGCTGAGCTGGAGTCCCGGTCTCAGGATCGCCCGCGAGACCGTGCTGACGCTCATGGTCAACAACCTGCTCGATGCCCGCTACGAACCCAACGGATACACCTACAGCTACTTGAATCCAACAAGGGTTTCGGAAGTTTTCTTATATCCGCAGGCCCAGAGAAATTTCATGCTGGGGCTGATGATTGAATATTGAAACGGCGCTGTAGCTCGCGAAGCAACCAAGTGGCCGGACTCGCATTGAACTCGGCGCGATGAAATATCATTAAACTGCGGTGCGTTTATCTTTGTCCACCATGGCCCTGAAAAATTATTTAGCAAGGGAGCACCGCACATGAAATCCATTCTCATGAAAATTCTCGGCCTCAGACCTGAGATGGGTATTGGCTTCTACTTGCGCGACTTCTGGTTCAGAATCATTTTGCGCAGCAACGCGGATGCCTCATGGGCGGTACATTTTACAAGTACTCTGATTGAGCCGAAAAAAATCATCCGAGGGAAACAAGTTTACCCGGGTGATTCTCAGGGGCGCCCCACAAGCGCGCCAAAGGCACACACCGGGTACACCCAAGTTACATCGAAGATACTTTCGAACCGCGCCCGTTCACACCGAGG
>RGVM01000668.1 GCA_010027295.1 Chitinophagia bacterium | reverse complement strand
TTCGTCGGCAACCACTTGCCACTCGCGGGCCCCAGAGGGGTCCCACGCGCCCTTCTGCACGCGCTTTGCAGCCTCATCTTTCAGAGACTGCGCAGCCGCGGGCGTGGAGTCGACCTCTTTCCTGGTGACCGAGCGGGCAACCATGGCCATGAGGGACATGTTAGGGTCGCTGATGAAGTGCTCGCGGTGCTCCGTGAGACCTGGTGGAACGACAGGCATCGCGGGGCATGGGATGCGGGGCGCGGTGGCCACCGATCCTTTACCATGGCTGAGCTTCGGAGGGGTCGGGGGCGTTTCCGCCACCCGTTTGGTACCCTCGTTGGCTTCGAGCTTGGTTTTTGTCGATGCGGGAGCTGCGGGAGCAGGAGCCGCGTCGGCGAGACCCCCCTCTTCGGAGGCAGGTGAGAAACCAGGCGGTTCGTTCACGACAAGCTCCTCCAAGTAGAGGTGCCATCGCTGACGAAGTGCCGTGCGTTGCTCCTGGCTCAGAAGTGACCAAAGCTCAGGAAGCACACCCGGTACCCGCTGGGAGTTCTTCTTGCGAAGGATCCAGCGGTCGCCGATTATCTCGAACTTCCCGCAGTCGGAGAACTTGTACTTGTAGCACTCGAACTCGTTCGACAACGGGGTTAGTGCAGGTGGTGACTCATCCTCGATCTCGACGCCCTCCTCAGTAAACTTCGGAGGCGGGAGATCCTCGCGTGGATAAATCAGCGTCTGTGCTGCGACGTTTGTAGTCTCGGCTACCTCCTCGTTTGAGGCGGAACCCGATGCGGGGGGCGTTTCCGCCACCCACAATCGGGTCCGCTGGCAGTGGGAGTGCCAGTGTGCCGGACACGGCATTGAGCTGCCGGTTGGCCCGTTCGTGCGCTGCGCGAGCCGGGAAGGTAGGCTCTCCCTTTGGAAGGAAGACCTCCTTGACCCGGTGGGCCTTCGGGCAGATAATCGTGCCCTCCGGTACACCCGTCGCGCTCGCGAGGTCCTCCAGGGAGATGCAAACGTACCCCCCCCCTGAAGTGGCCACCTGGGTGAATGTGATACCCGAGGAACAGGCCAGGGATGCCTCGCGGGGCGAACTTGGGTGCTCGCGCCAACGCAGGTTTGGGCGGGAGAAAGTCCACCAGGGCGCCAAATGGATACCGAAGACCCTTGAAAGATCCCGGCCCGTGTCGGCGGTCCCATGGGGATTCTCCGAACGAGTTGTCGATATTACATGCGACGCAGAAGAACTTTGCCGCGTATGGCCACCAGTGGGCCGGGAGACCCGCGTGGAGTAGGATCGTCCGCGTGCCCTCTTCCACGTGTCGAATCGCCCTCTCGACCAGAGAGTTTGACGGCGATACGTAGGGTCGGGATGTGGTAGGACAAATGCCTAGCTCGACCGCGGCCTTGTAGAGCTCCCGAGCTCCGTCGCACTGAAAAGTCTTGACGGTGACCTTTGGCCCGAGGAAGCTCTGGAGAGCGATTCTCGACTGAGTAGTGTCCTTCTCGGCCGAGGGGA
>RGVM01000667.1 GCA_010027295.1 Chitinophagia bacterium | reverse complement strand
CCCGTCGGGGAGTGTAAGTCGTCCGTTCCGTACAGTCATTCGTTGGAGCAGCACTTCCGCGTTCACGTAGTCATAGGAGAAGCCCTTGGGGATCTCGGGCACACGGCCGCCGGTCATGATGGGCGCGTCCTCCCCGATGTAGTAGCACACGTCGGCCGCGTATCTCCCTTGCTGGAGCATGAGCTGGCAGCGGCGAAGGTAGTCGGTCCATCCGCGTGCCATGCCGAACCAGGTGTTGTGACGGTTGAACTCGGTGCTAAACCAAGCATTGGTGCCCGGCTTCCGGGTCTCGTCGGGCTGATGGATATAGACATGCAGCACGAGGTGGTTCACTCCTTCGGTAAAGCTCCAGTCGCCGCGTTTCTTCAACATTGCCGGATGCCGGAGGAAGGAGTACTGCGAGGCTGTGAACGCCTCGGCCGAGACCATGGGCTTGCCGTAGGTGTGCGCTGCCGAGCTGGCCGCCTTGCATTCGATGTCGCCCAGGGTACCCTCGTTCCAGAATTCTCCGCTGACGAGGTCCGACCGGCCGCCATAGCGGAGGAACTCGCCGGGGAAGCCCCAGTGGCCGTAGTTCTCGAGCCAGAGCCGCATGCCTGCCTGATGGGCCGAGGCGCTGAGCCCGCCCACATACTCGTCCGCGACATCGTCGGCCACCAGCCGGCGCAGGTCCCACAGGAAGCGGTCCGAGCTTGAGGCCCCACCCACGAGGCGGCCCGAGAGCACCGGCAGGTAGGGCAGTGGGTCGTAGCCATATCGTGCGATGAAGCGCTGCCGATAGCCGGCACTCCAGTTCTGCGAACCCACCTCGTAACTGTCGATGACCACGTACTTGAGCGCGGCCCTGCTGTCTTCGGGTATGCGTCGCCGTAACTCGCCCACGAATCTGTTGAAATGGTCCTTCACCTTCTCCCGGTCCAGCTTGTCGACCTCGTATCCTGTCGCCGCCGGTGCGGCCGGATGGTTGTGCACGCCGGTGGGAGCCATGCCAATCCGCATCACCGTCCATTCCCCGGGCGGAGCCTCCCATTCCAGCACATCCGTCGAACCGTAGCGCCCGCTCAGGTCGATGATGCGCTGGGTATCGACTGACAGCGACCTGTCGAGGACCTCCGTCTGCGTCTCCCATACGTAGCTATTCCAGAGGGGGAGCGGGGTGGGATGCATCCGCCCCAGCTGTTTCTCGACATACCTCTCCAGCACGGGTGCCTCCGTGAAGGCGAGTTCGGAGATCAGCATCCGCCCCGGCGCCTTCAGGTTCCGGAACTCGATGCGCAGCGCCTCCGTACGCAGGCCGGGGAGGGAGACGGCCACCGGTCCATAGGGGATGGGACCCGTGATGAGGGAGGGGTTGCTGCGGTCGAAGACGAAACTCGACAGGACGCGCTCGGCCCCGCCCACGAATCCGTAGACCGTGACGTCGGCCCGCATCGCCGAAGCGGCATGCATGCGCAGGCCCATCGGGGAGAAAGCCTCCTTGAGGCTGATGGTGACGGATACG
>RGVM01000666.1 GCA_010027295.1 Chitinophagia bacterium | reverse complement strand
GCCACGTTCCTGGGGGTTGGTGGTGCCCAACTCTGGCAGGCGGTGGCGACCGAGGTCATCGAAGTGGACCGAAACGCGGGCGATGAATCCGATCTGATGCTGGCGTTGCGCTTCCGCGCGGAGGACGGGCTCTTCCTCGGTGGTGGAGCGACCAAGGGCAACGAGACCTTCTCACGTCGCGAGGATGATGGATCGCAACTGCTGCATGGTTCCTCGCTCAAGGGGGTCCTCCGGTCCCGGGCGCGCTTCGTCCTTCGAACCATCGGTGAAACGGCGTGTTCCGAACAGGATGGTTGCGGCGAGACCGGGTGCAGGCTCTGCGAAGTCTTCGGTTCCGTTTCGGCGGCATCGATGATCCGTGTCCATGACGCCCCGCTGCGCGGAACCTCGATGCGCAGTCGCACGCATGTGGCCATCGACCGTGTCTCGGGCGGAGCGATGCCGGAGCGATTGTTCGTCGAACGGGACATCCCCTTCCGCCCCGAGATCCTGATCAGGGTGGATTGGATGCTGCGACCCGGGCAACGACCGGACTGGGTTCCGATCCTGCTCGCATGGGTGATGCTGGATCTCCACGATGGCTACATCGGTCTCGGAGGTCGCACAACCCGCGGACTGGGTACGGTGCAACTCGACGGAGATGACCTCGTCCGTCTCCGTGAACTCGTTCGTACTGATCTCGCCGAGGCGATCGCCGGAGCGACGCACGGAGGGGGAGTTCGATGACTGTCGATGGAGAGACACCAGATTCCCTGGTCGAGTGTCTGTGGCGACCGATCGGTGAGGAAGGGTGGTCGGCGATACGCACCAAGGAGATCGAACGTGGCGCTCACGCCTTCTGGACCGACGAGCTCGGTGTGCACCTCACGGCGGCAGTGGAGCTTCCACTGGAACTCCCACCGTTCTGCACACATGTGTGGACCTGGTCGGAAGCAGCCCTCGTTCGATTGCGTATCGACGGCACCGTGGTGGTCGGTGCCGAGTTGATGGTCGAGCCCACCGGCGACCAGCGCTTCACCCCGGTTGACTGTCGGCATGAGACCGGTCTTCGACTGCGGAGCCTCACCGGTGCGAGTGCTGCGGTGGTCCTCAGTGCTGACACGCAATCGGCCTGGGATCACGAGCAGACCTTCGAGGTGTGGACCGCGCTGCCAGCGGGCTCAGCCGGGATCGGCTTCATGGCCCATTCCGCAGTTCGATCTCACTGAGCAGGTGGGTGTTCTCGGATGCAGTTCTGTGTGTCAGTCGTCTCTCGGTCCGCGATCGCCGTCTGCCCTGAGATTGCAGGGCGGATTGCGGCCGGCACCGTGTCAGCCAGGGATGCTGGGTTCTCCATCACCGAGGTGCGCGATCTCTGCGGTATTTCCGCAGGTCAGACGCCTGAGATTCGGGGTAGGGTCCCATCTATCGCCCGTTTCGAAGGGCATAGAAACGAATTGCATCTGTTCGATTTCCTCGTAGGTATGTCCCATCTATCGCCCGTTTCGAAGGGCATAGAAAC
>RGVM01000665.1 GCA_010027295.1 Chitinophagia bacterium | reverse complement strand
CTTCAAAGGCGTCACGGGAATCCCCATCGAGGCCAGCTCGTTCATCGTCCCTGTCATGACCATGATCTACACCCTCATGGGCGGTCTCAAGGCGACCTTCCACGCAGGCTACGTGCACACGGTGATCATCATGATTGTGCTCATGTACTTCATCTCCCTGGTCTATGGCTACGAGCACGACTGCAGCAACACGTCCAAGGCTTGCACCACGATCGGCTCCGCCTCGGTCATGTACGAGCGTCTCCAGTTCATGACGGCCCTTCCCAAGCGCTTCGGCTCGGCGACCACCACGGACTACAAAACCGGTGCCAACACGACCTACGCCGGCTTCCACCAGGGCCCCGCCAATCTCAGCGGCGAGCAGAACCGCGAGGGCTCCTACCTCACCATGATGTCGAGTGATGGCGTCGCCTTCGGCATCATCAACATCATCGGCAACTTCGGCACCGTCTTCGTCGATCAGGCCTACTGGCAGTCCGCCATTGCGGCGAAGCCGGGCGCCGCACACAAGGGCTACATCCTCGGCGGCATGGTGTGGTTCGCCATCCCCTTCGCGCTTGGCACGTCCCTCGGCCTCGCGGGCACCGCCCTCAACGTCGACATCACCGCGGACGAAGCTGGACAAGGTCTCGTCCCCCCCGCTGCCGCCATCGCGATGCTTGGCGAGGCTGGCGCCCTCCTGATCATGGTGCAGCTCACTATGGCCATCCTCTCCACCGGCTCGGCCGAGCAGGTCGCCGTGGCCTCGCTCATCGCGTACGACGTCTACCGCGAGTACATCAACCCCAAGGCGACCGGCAGACAAATCATGTGGGTCTCCCGTTTCGCTGTGGTCGGGTGGGCCTTCGTCATGGCCATCCTCTCCATCATCCTCCAGCGGACTGGCCTTGGCCTCGGCTGGGTCTACAACTGGATGGCCATCATCCTGGGCTCCGCCGTGCCCCCCATTGCGATGTCCATCTACGACAGGAACCTCGACGCCGTCTTCGCAAACGCCGCGGCCCTCCTCGGCACGGCAGCGGCCATCACCGTCTGGCTCATCACTGCCTCCACGTACGGCCCCCTGAACGTCGAGAACACCGGCCAGCTGTACGCACAGCTCGGTGGCGGCCTCGCTGCGCTCGTCGTCTCGCAGGTCATCTGCTGGATCGGCGTCTGTGTCAGGCCGCAGAATTACGACTGGGACAAACTGATCAACGGCATCAAGCTCGTCGCCGGCGACGGAGGTGAGAACTCCAAGGTGCTCGGTGACGACGATCCCGATGGTACCCCAGAGGCCCTCGAGAAGGCTAAGAAGTGGATCTTCGACATTGGCTGGTTCTGGTCCCTCTTCCTGATCATCATTTGGCCTGTTGCCATGGTCCCGCTGGGTGCCTTCGGCAAGTCCTCCTTCCAGGCGTGGGCGGCTCTCTCTCTCATGTGGGGCTGGACGGCTGGCGTTGTCATCATCGTTCTGCCCCTCTACGAATCCTGGGATGGCATCGTCAGTATCTTCAGGTGC
>RGVM01000664.1 GCA_010027295.1 Chitinophagia bacterium | reverse complement strand
CCGGCATTCGAATGCCGGCCTTTTTTCTTGCCTCCGTGCCGTATTCTCAACGGCCGGAGCAGGACGGTTCCCCGACGGGGGTATCTTTGCCACATGCACACGGCCATCGGTACTGACCTTGCGTGCGCGGCGGAGATCCTCCGTGCCGGCGGACTAGTGGCCATCCCCACCGAGACGGTCTACGGCCTGGCCGCCGACGCACTCGACGAGGATGCCGTGCTTCGGATATACGAGGCCAAGCAGCGGCCCCGCTTCAATCCGCTGATCCTCCACACCCATTCCTTCGATACCTTCCGTCGTTATGCGAGCGATATCCCTGAAGCGTGCCTTTCGTTGGCGGAGGCCTTCTGTCCGGGACCGCTGACCTTCTTGCTGCCCAAACGCGACATCGTGCCCGAGCTGGTCACGGCAGGCAGCAGCCGGGTGGCCCTGCGTGTGCCCGACCATCCGGTGGCCAGGGAGTTGCTGCAAGGTCTCGACGGGCCCCTGGCGGCCCCTAGCGCCAATCCCTCCGGTTATGTCAGTCCCGTGACCGCCCGGCATGTCATGGAGGGCCTCGAAGGCCGCATCCCATACATTCTAGACGGGGGCCCCTGCCGGGTCGGCCTAGAGTCCACCATCGTCTCATTCTCCCAGGAGGCTGTTATCCTCCACCGGCATGGCGCCGTCACGGCCGAAGCCATTCACAGAATCACCGGCATGGCCGTGCGGGAACCCGTCGAAGGACTTGTGGAGACCCCCGGACAGCTCAAGAGCCACTATGCACCCCGGGTTCCGCTGCAGGTCTGCGATGTCGGCGACTGGCTTCGTCGCCACGGGGGTGAGCGAACGGCCGTTATTTCCTTCCAGACATATTACCGGGACCCGCAACCCCGCTGGAGCCGGGTTCTCTCCCCGTCTGGCGACCTCCACGAGGCTGCCCGAAACCTCTTCCATGCCATGCGCGAACTGGATACCTTGGAGGCCGACCTCATCCTTGCGGAAACCTTTCCCGACACCGGACTCGGAAAAGCCATCAATGACCGCCTCGAAAGGGCTCAGACCCGATACCGTACAGGGGTCTGATTGCATATACAAATTAATGAAAATCATTGATTTGTGATTTTTTGAACTTTTTTTTAGGATTTTTCCACATTTCTATTCGTATCTTACTCGAGTCCGATTAACTTTGTAAGCGTTGCATCGTCGCCACAGCGATGCGGCCTTTTTTTGCGCTTTTCGCCTCTGTCCAATTATCCCTTGATGCCCAATGGTCCAAACCATGAAGCCTACCTCTGGAACCGATGTATTGCGGGCTGTCGCGGCCCTGTGTGAACGCGGCCTGGTCCTGATTCCCACGGAGACCCGGTATATGCTGGCGTGCAACGCCACGGATGCCGAGGCTCTTTGCCGCCTCTTTGCCGTTTCGGGCCTTGATTCGAGGGAGCGTCCCGAGATTTTCGCCGCAACGACGGCGAGGATGCAGAAGCTGGTGTCGGAT
Source organism: Chitinophagia bacterium (assembly GCA_010027295.1). GTDB lineage: Bacteria > Bacteroidota > Bacteroidia > Chitinophagales > Chitinophagaceae > Pollutibacter. The sequence continues at coordinate 42 of RGVM01000664.1, read as the reverse complement.
CTTCCGGAAGTCTGCCTAACCCTTGCCGAACGTTTCACCCCC
>RGVM01000663.1 GCA_010027295.1 Chitinophagia bacterium | reverse complement strand
AAGAACATGATCACCGGCGCCGCCCAGATGGATGGCGCGATCTTGGTGGTTTCGGCAGCCGACGGCCCGATGCCCCAGACGCGTGAGCATATCCTGTTGGCTCGCCAAGTCGGCGTGCCTTCCATCGTGGTCTTCCTGAACAAGGTGGACCTTTCCGAAGGCGAGTTGATTGACCTCGTCGAGATGGAGATCCGCGAGCTGCTCAACAAGTATGGGTTCCCCGGCGACAAGACGCCCATCATCCGCGGTTCCGCTACGGCGGCACTCGCGGGCACCGAGTCGGGCGAGAAGGCCATCGCCGACCTGCTGGACGCCTTGGACACCTTCGTCCCGGAGCCCGTGCGCGAGGTGGAAAAGCCGTTCCTGATGTGCATCGAGGACGTCTTCAACATTGAAGGCCGTGGCACCGTCGTCACCGGTCGCGTCGAGCGCGGCGTCCTCAAGAAGATGGAGGAAGTCGAGATCGTCGGCCTCAAGGACACGCGCAAGACCACCGCGACGGACATCGAGATGTTCCGCAAGTTGCTCGACAGCGCCCAGTCGGGCGACAATGTCGGCATCCTGTTGCGCGGCGTGAAGAAGGAGGATGTCGAGCGCGGCATGGTCTTGGCGAAGCCCGGGTCCATCACCCCGCACACGTCCTTCAAGGCCGAGGTGTACGTCCTGACGAAGGAAGAGGGTGGTCGCCACACTCCGTTCGTGAAGAATTACCGGCCGCAGTTCTACTTCCGCACGTCGGACGTCACCGGGACGGTGACCCTGCCGGAGGGAGTGGAGATGGTGATGCCTGGCGACAACGTCACGGTCCAGGTTTCGCTGATCGCGCCGGTCGCCATGGAGAAGGGTCTCCGCTTCGCCATCCGCGAGGGTGGCAAGACCATTGGCGCGGGCCGTGTGGCCGAGGTCTTGACCTGACCTCCGGTTTCAACTTGATGGGTGGCCGGGGATTGATTGCTGCATCCCCGGCCACTGGTCAGCATGGTGGCAGCAAACGACACGACAGGGCGTTAGCTCAATTGGTAGAGTAGCGGTCTCCAAAACCGTTGGTTGGGGGTTCGAGTCCCTCACGCCCTGCCAGCCGTCCGGAGGGGTGGCAGAGTGGTCGATTGCGGCGGTCTTGAAAACCGCTGTGGATGCAAGTCCACCGGGGGTTCGAATCCCTCCCCCTCCGCCATGAAGACGTGAACACGAAATTTTACATACAGCTCGCAGTCTGGAGCGCGGTGATCTTGGGTGCGCCAAGATTGCCACCTACCTCGAGGAAACCCGGGAGGAACTCCGGAAGTGCAACTGGCCTGCCCGTGACGAGCTGTGGAATTCTACGGTCTTGGTGTTTCTGGTGATTGTCGCCTTGGGCTTGTTCACCATCGGGTCCGACTACGTGATCCTGAAGGCCGTGCGCTCCCTCCTGTAACCCCGAGACGACGGCCCCCACAGCGAAACCCCTCGCCGACATTACAGGCCGGTTACACCGAGAAACCAAAACCATGAAGCACCGCTGGTACGCCTTGCATTGCCTTGCCG
>RGVM01000662.1 GCA_010027295.1 Chitinophagia bacterium | reverse complement strand
TCTCCGTCGTGGCAAGCGGGAACTTGGCGACGGGGACCTGTCCCTCTAAGTACTGGACCTCGGGGTCCTTGCCCAGGTTCCCGATCAGTATGGCTCGGTTGACTCCGCGCATGTCGTTGCTCTATCGGCAGGCCGGAATGGGCCTGACTACGTGAAATTACCACTCTTCGCGAAATAGGTCAGAATGAACTTCGGGAAGGCGGTCCGCCCCAGTTCCTCGGGCCCCGCCCAGCGGTATCCTTCCGGTGCAGGTGTCCGATCGCATAGGACGATCCTGACGAAACGGCCGCGGATCTCCTGATGGGTGAGCATCTGGCGAAACTCCTCAGATATGATGGGACTGCCCGCCGGCATGAGGCCTTCAAGTGCCGGATGCGTGGCGAGCGCTTCAGGCGAGAGGGGCCCATCACCCTCCAGCAGGACCAGCTCGTGGAGGTTCCGCCATATGTCGCGCGCGCGCCGCTCCCTGACCAGGGTATGCCCCTGATGGACGGCATGGATGTAGTGGAACCACCTGACCCGCCTCTCCGGACGGGCTTCCTTCACCGGAATCGCATCCTGCAGACCTGCGGCCCTTGACTGACATACCCCCGAGAGCGGACATTCCCCGCATTTCGGGGACATGGGACGGCAGACAGTAGCGCCGAAATCCATGATGGCCTGGTTGTACGCCGCTGGGTCGGTCCGGTCGAGCAGGGAATCGGCCAGCATCATCAGCCTCCGCCGAACGGCGAGCCCGGTAACAGGCTCGCGGATGGCGAAACAGCGGGCCAGCACCCGGATCACGTTGCCGTCGAGCACGGCATGCGGCAGGCCGTAGGCGAAGGAGGCGATCGCGGCAGCCGTGTACGGACCCACCCCCTTCAGCGAGAGGATGCCCTCATGGGTGGACGGGAAAGCGCCTCCGAGGGCCTGCGCGACATGCCTGGCCGTCGCCAGCAGGTTGCGACAGCGACTGTAATACCCCAATCCCTCCCAATGCTTGAAGACTTCCTCGTCCGAAGCCGCCGCCAGGTCACACACGGTGGGATAGGCCTCTACGAAACGCTCATAGTAGGAACGCCCCTGCTCCACTCGCGTCTGCTGCAGGATAATCTCGCTCAGCCAGATGCGGTACGGGTCGCGTTCCCCCTTCCAGGGCATCTCCCTCCGGTTGGAACTCCGGTGCCAACCCATCAACAAGCCGGTGAATGCCTCCATCCCATCCATCGAAAAAACGCCCCGTCAGGGTACGATAGTGGCAATTTTACAGACAATTTTCCGTTCAATGACCTCTTGGGACTTCCACAATCCGTTGATTTATCTATTTTTAGGTTTTGTTCGACGGACCACAGGGTCCTATCCGTCACCTACCCATGAAATCCTGCATAAACTTGAGAAAATGAGAAAAGCTGACTTGATCAACAACATCGCGGAAAAGACGGGCATACCCAAGGTCGACGTCCTCGTCACCATGGAGACCATGTTCAAGGAGGTCAAGGAATCGCTTGCCAAAGGGGAGAACATCTACATTCGCGGTTTCGGCAGCT
>RGVM01000661.1 GCA_010027295.1 Chitinophagia bacterium | reverse complement strand
CAAGTCTCAGCTGGTCGCCGGGGTGGATTACTCGAAGTTTTTTCAAGGCCCCTTTCAGGTGGTGGTCGAAGAACTCCATCATGCGGACGCTGTAGTCCTTGCGGTTCTCCATCTTCGCCAGGCCGTGGTTCTCGCCCTTGTACTGGACCATGACCACCGGCTTCTGCAGTCGGCGCAGCGCATTGTAGTACTCGATGCCCTGGGTGAAGTCGACGGCACCATCCTTGTCGTTGTGCAACATCAGCAGCGGTGTGGTCACGTTCTTGACGTGGTACACGGGAGAGTTGCGGAGGTATGACTCCCAGTTCTCCCAGGGTGCGCCGCGGAATCGTCCCTGCGAGGCCTCGAAGATGGACATGTTGCCACCGCCCGAGTTCCAGTAGATGAGGTCGTACATACTGACCATGTTCGTGAGGGGCGCGCCGGCGGCGGCGGCCTTGAACATGACCGTCTGCGTGATGAGGAAGCAGGTCTGGTAGCCGCCCCAGGAATGACCGTGGATGCCGATGCGGTCGGGGTCCACCACACCTGTCGCGACGGCGGCCTTCACCCCGGGTAGCACGCACCATACGGCCGACATGCCGGGGTCGTCGAGCCGGTAGACGATGTCGGGGATGAAGACGGCATAGCCGTTGGAGGTGTACATCGTGGGGTTCCATCCCGTCCGACCGAAGTCGGGGTTGCTCCAGTTGTGAAGCGTCTGCGACAACTTCTCATAGTAGTACACCACGGTCGGATATCGCTTTCCCGGCTCATAGCCTGCGGGCAGGAAGAGGGCGCCCTGCAGCGTGTCGCCCTTGTCCGAGACATAGTCCACCAGCCTTCCGCCGGCACCGAGCATGTAGTTCGACGCATCGGGCGCGTTGTCGGAGACCCTGGCGGCATTCTTGAGGGTTGCGTCACCGGCGAAGAACTCGGTGGGACTGTTGGAATCCTCCTTCAGGAACACGAACAGGTCGGCATCCTTCGCCTTTCGCAGACCGTACACGTTGGCATCCTCCCACAGGAGCGCGACGGCCCCGGGCTTCAGCCCCTTGTCATCGGCCTCGATGCGGGCATAGCCGCTGCGTTTCGTGCGCTCCCCGTAGATGCGCACATAGAGCGGCTTCCGTACGTCGAAGCCCTTCTCCTCGGGGTCGAGGGTGACGACCGACTGGTAACGGATGCCGTCGGTACGTCCGTTACGGGTGAGGTTGACGGCGGTCGAACGTCCATCGGTGGGGATGAGCCAGATATCCCACAGGTCGCGCAGCAGCAGGTGGCGTCCGTCGCGGCTCCATCCGAGGAATCCGGTCAGGGGTTTCCGCACGTTGTGGTCGTCCTCTGTATTGACGAAGGAGGTCGGCAGCTTCTCGGTGAGGTTGATGTCGGCGCCGGTGGCGAGGTTGCGTACGTGATAGTGCCCGTCGAGGCCGTAGGCGATACGCCTGCCGTCCCAGGAGGCGCGGGGAGCCGCGCTGTAGCCGGGGTCGTAGAATTTTTCGAAGAGGGGCGAGCGCTTGCCGGTGTGCATGTCGACGAGGTGATAG
>RGVM01000067.1 GCA_010027295.1 Chitinophagia bacterium | reverse complement strand
ACCTTGTTCATGAACACCACAATGCGGGGGACACCCACCTGGCGGGCCAGCAGGATGTGCTCCTTGGTCTGGGGCATCGGTCCGTCGGTGGCGGCGACGACCAGGATGGCACCGTCCATCTGGGCGGCACCCGTGATCATGTTCTTCACATAGTCGGCGTGACCGGGGCAGTCCACGTGCGCATAGTGACGGTTGGCCGTCTGATACTCCACGTGCGCCGTGTTGATGGTGATACCGCGCTCTTTTTCCTCGGGTGCGGCGTCAATTTCGTCGTACTTCTTTTCCTGCGCCCAGCCCTTCTTGGCGAGGATGTTGGTGATGGCGGCGGTCAGCGTGGTTTTTCCGTGGTCCACGTGGCCGATGGTTCCGACGTTCACATGGGGTTTGTCCCTCTTGAAAGTCTCCTTAGACATTGTTATCCGGTTTTTATTTTGTTGGCCTGTGTTACTGTCTTTTATGCCGGAATCCCTGCCTTCGGCAAGGGCCCCGGTCGTTGAGCCGTTGATGAGAATTGAACTCACGACCTCTTCCTTACCAAGGAAGTGCTCTACCACTGAGCTACAACGGCATGGACCGCCCGATGGCGGCCGTGCGGAGCGGGAGACGAGGTTCGAACCCGCGACCTATAGCTTGGAAGGCTATCGCTCTACCAGCTGAGCTACTCCCGCATACGGCATGTTCTGATACGGTCTCCCCGCCTATGATCCCGCCGACGGAAGAACCGGTGGCGGCGACGGAAGGAGTGGGCAGGAGTGGATTCGAACCACTGAAGTCGAAAGACAGCGGATTTACAGTCCGCCCCATTTGGCCGCTCTGGAACCTGCCCCTGTTTGCCGGGATCGCCGAAGGCGGACCAAACACAGGCATCCAGTGAAACCGATATGTCTGTTGGCCTTGAGCCAGAGAAGGGACTCGAACCCCCGACCCGCTGATTACAAATCAGCCGCTCTACCAGCTGAGCTACTCTGGCAGATCCTGGGGGGATTCGCCATCCTGCGATCCGTACTGCAATGCAAAGATCTTTCCCAAATTTTTGGGAATGCAAAGGTAATGGATTTCTCCAAACGAAAAAATTCGGCTTCCTGATTATTTCACTGACTTAATTGGCAAAGGGGAGCCATTGCCCCCCTCCTTTGACTGCCAAATGTTTAAAAAAACCAAAGAAGTGCCCTCAGGCCGCCTGCTTCTCTTTGATACGCTTCACCTGCACCAGCAGGGATGCAAGGGCGCCGTCGAAGGACTCCTCGAACGACTTGGAGGTCTGCTTTACGAACAATTCGTGGCCGGGAACCTTGACCCGTATCTCAGCGACCTTGTCCTTGATTTGGTGGACAACGTTGTCGAGCTTCAGAAACACATCCACCTTTGTGATGCGGTCATGGAGGCCGGAAAGCCTGATGATCTTACGGTTCACATGCTCGATCAGCTTCGCATCGGCGTCAAAATGAACTGTCTGGATGTTTACGTTCATAAGGGTGGTTTTTTGATATCAGAAATCGTGGCAGAATAACCACTCCACCTGAAAGTACGTATTCCGGAGCGGAATGTCAAACGCTGTATCGAAATCCAGGAAACCCTCATGTCTTGCATGAAAGAAGGCCGTCCTTACCCTTGTCCCTTGGGATGGGCCTTCCGGTGGGCCTCCAGCAGTTTGGAGATGCTGTTGTGCGTATAGATCTGGGTGGCGGCCAGACTGCTATGGCCGAGCAGCTCCCGGACAGCCCCCAGGTCGGCGCCACGGTTGGTCAGGTGCGTCGCGAAACTATGCCGCAGCACATGCGGCCCTCGCTTCTCGGATGTGGTCACCAGCGAAAGATACCTCCTGACGATCCCATACGCCGTCCGGGGATGCATGGACCCTCCCCCCGGCTTCTCCACCAGGTAGCCCTGACCCCCGCTAGCAGCGGCCCGGATTCCAAGATGCTCCCTTATCCGATCCAGAAGCCGGGGAGCTAGGGGTATCACCCGTTCTTTGCCACCCTTGCCCCACACGCGGACGCTCGAAGACCGGATGTCTATGTCCGAATCCCGCAACTGCAGCAGTTCGCTGATACGCATGCCCGTGCCATAGAGCATCTCGACGATTAGCCTTTCCGTGGACCCTTCAAATCCATCCGGAAACGCCACTTCCTCCATGAGCATCCGCATGCCCGACTCCTCCACCTGTACGGGCAGGCGCCTTGGCACTTTCAGGAGCCTAAGGTCGCGACAGGGATCCGACGCGAAAACACCGCTCCGCCGGCCATGGCCATAGAACGACCTTAGGCAGGACAGCTTGCGGTTAACGGACCGGGCTTTCAGGCCTCTAGACGATAGATCAGCCATCCAGCTGCGGACATGGATGGGTCTGACCAACGTAGGATCCGTAAATTCGTATTGAACTAAGATGTATTCCAGGAATTGGCGTAAATCCTCCGCGTACGCACTGAGGGTGTGTGGGGAAAATCGCTTTTCGAAGCGGAGGTGGCCCAGAAAGGCCCTTGCCTGGGGATGCTCGGATATGGAAAATGACACGACAGCGAAGGTACGTAACCTCCACGACCGGTCAACACTGTCAATCAGGAAACCTGATATCAGGCCTCGATCACACCAGTGGTGATCTGTTGGCGGTAGATGGCCTTTAGGACCTCGCCGCGACGCTTCACCGAAGGCTTCTTGTAGGATTGGCGCTCACGCAGCTGGAGGAGGATTTTTGCCTTCTCGAACTTCTTCTTGTACTTCTTGAGGGCCTTGTCGATGTTCTCGCAGTCTTTCGAGTCGATGATGAGCATGGTGATGATTCCCTTTTTCGGTCGGCAAAGATAGGCATCCGACATCAATCCTCCAAACACGGAAGGGAAATCCGCCGGGTTTCCGACCTTGCACCCGAAAATCCGACCATGTTCACTGGAATCGTAGAAGCCGTTGGTACCGTGCTGGACATATCCGCCTCGGGCTCGAACCTGAGTTTCCGAATCCGTTCCGGGATATCCGCCGAATTGAAACCCGACCAGAGCGTGGCCCACGACGGTGCCTGTCTGACCGTCGAGCAGGTCGTGGGCGACACCCACCGTGTCACGGCCATCCGGGAGACGCTTGCCAAGACGGCCTTGGGCGACTGGCGACCGGGACGCCGTGTGAACCTGGAACGATCCATGGTCCTGGGCGGCCGCATCGACGGGCATCTGGTTCAGGGACATGTCGACACCACTGGCACCTGCATCGCCCTGCAGTCGATGGACGGCAGCACGGAAATCAGCTTCTCCTTCCCGGAATCCTTCGCCCATCTGGTCATCGAGAAGGGCTCGATCTGCATCAATGGCATCAGCCTCACGGCATTCTCCGTCCTCCAAGACCGCCTAAGCGTTGCGGTCATACCCTACACATGGGCGCACACGGCCATCGCAGACACTCAGGTTGGTGCAAGGGTCAACCTCGAGTTCGACATGCTGGGTAAGTATGTCGCACGGTTGCGCCGATGACCCTCACCGAAGGATCTGTAGTTTACCGTAGCCGTTCCGGAAATATCCTTCGGTGGAGGCGCCCTCCGGCATCCATTTCCCTAAGCGCCCGGCATCTGACCCGGTCACGAAACGATATAGATAGACGCCGTTGGCCAGCTTTTGGCCGAATGCGTCGGTGCCGTCCCATTGGAAATGCGTCAGGTTTCGACCGATACGGACCGGCCCTATCTCGGCAGCCGTGATCTCGCGGACGATCCTGCCCGTAATGGTCAGGATCTGTATCCGTAGATCCCTCGGTGGCTCCGCCCCGGTGACGGTGAATACAAAGGCGGTGGACGTCGTGAAGGGATTGGGATAGTTGAAAAGGTCGGAGATCATCGGTTTCGTGACGACCTGGAATAGAACCCTGTATTCTGCGGAGCCGGAGGCGTTGCCATTGCGGTCGCGCCCTTGCACGATGAGCTCATACTCCCCGTCCCGAGAGAAGGCGGGACGCAGTTCGGCGAGCGCCCGGTTGGAGGCGGAAGGCGGAGATGAGGCGGGCGTGAAACGCATGGTGTCGCCACCATACCGGATGGGCCACACCCTCCCGTCTGGATACCGGATGGACACACGTAGCAGAGATGTGTCGTCGAGGGGCAGGTAGCGGCTGTCGTCCGTAAGACTTATCTCTATCCTGGGCCTGGCACTCACAATGTCGCGGTTGAGGATGGGCTGGCCGTCGAAGGTGACCTCGAGCACAGGCTTCAGGGCATCCGGACGCACATGGAACCGCTTGTGCAAGATATTGTTGAAACGGAACTGCTCAGGGGGTGAGTCTTCGGGGTTTACTTCGAGGCGGATGGCATTGTCGCCACCCAGTGACCGGGTGTCGATATCGACCCTGATAAGGGCCGTGTCACCGGGTGCCAGGGGCCGAGTGGCAGGCATAGGAAGGCTGCGCGTCAGGTTATCCCTGTCGGTGACAGTGAGTAGGACGCGGAGACTGTCGAAACGCCTGCCCCCAATATTTCGGAAGGCGACGGCGAAGGGGTAGAGCTGTCCCTGCTCTACGGTGTCCGGGGCGGAGAGTCGAAGGGAAGGCTCCAAGGCCCCTTCTGCCCTGGGTTCCGCCAGCAGTCGCCAGTAGAGCGGCTGCGCCGGAGTGAAGCGGATACTGTCGACGGCCGTCATGCGGAGGCGGATGTATGGATATTTGGCTCCATCGACCGAGGCTAGAGACGTATCGCCGCCAACAACGCGGGCCAGCATCTCCTCGCGCCCGGAACTGTCCCTGCCAATCACATCCATCATGACCCTCTCGGGGGTGGGCTCGAGCGGTCGGGTGGCCCATTGCAGCCCGTCCCAGCGCAGGGCCGGGCCGAACCATGGCGTCGTCAGGGATCCTCGGTCGAGTCCCATCGACACGTCGATGCGCTTGTCTATAAATGCATCACGCGTCTCGCCCATGATGCTTACCACGGGGATGGAGGGGTCGCCCTTACGCAAGAAAAAGAGGAATGGAAGATTGGAGGTGAACCGGTCGATGTCAGCGAATCCCATCCGACGTAGGCTGTGGTAGAGCGACTTCCCTGCACCGTGCCTGAGGGTGTCCGACTGCCATTCAGCCACGAAAGAGTTGTTGGTAAGGCTACCCACATTCGTCAGTGAGAGATAGCTGTTGCGCGGCAGCGAGTCTAGGAAGTCCATGGCGGCCTTCCGGCCTTCCCAGCCGTCATAGGGGAACTCGAAGAGGAAGTCGTTGTACTGGCAGGGCGGTGCGCTGCCGTACAGGCCGCGGCCATCGGACCGTAAGCGGTTTCGCACAGGCAGCAGGCTGATGCTGTCGTAGACGACGAACTGCAGGGAGGCCGGCCGGCAGCCCCAGAGGACATAGTATTTGTCGTCGACCTGTACGTTGATGCGGCTCTTGGGGTAGAGGGGGAAGATGCCGGAGCGGATGACGATGGAAGCGGGCTTGCTGCCGAAACGGAAGCGCCTGTCAGCGGCCAGCGACATGTCGGAATAGGAAGCGGTCAGGAACTGATCGTAATGCGACTGCCCGTATCCCGTAGCCGACCCCTTCAGATAGGTGAAGGAGAAGACGACGGCAGGCGCCTGCAGGGGTTGCGGTTGCGCCGGCTTGATACGCCAGTAGTAGACGCTGCCGTGGACAGGGAGAAAACCGGGCACCGTGAAGCGTACGAGTCCGCCGCGGGCGGTGAGGGAGGCCGTTCGGAGGAGGGGGGAATCGAAGCGGGACGTGGTGTCCACCTCTGCCACATATCCCCGGACGGGAGCCATGGGGTCGGCCGTGGAAGCCATGAACTCGAACCTGTCGGTGTTCAGGATGGCGTTGTCGTGGGGATAGACCGGCTTCACCTCGTCGTCGACGATGGTGAGCGTCCGGTAGGCCGTGTTGTTGGACTCCGAGAGCTCGGCGACGGCACTCTCGGGGTCGAGCTCCACGATGATTCGGTTTTCGCCCCTGTCGGTCAGCGGTCTCACGGGAACGCGTAACCGTACGGAGTCGGAGTTCGGTATCCAGGCGCGCTTTCTCAGGAGTTCCTCCCGGCTGCCGTCGGGCAGCTGGCGGCTGACGCGGACGGTGACGGAGTCGCGCACGGCCTTCCCGAGGTTGTATACACGGAGGTCCACGTCGAAGGCGGCATCGGCGACCGATACGAGGGCAGGCTGTATCCGGAGCTGCTGCTCCTCTACTGCGTAGTCGGGTCGCTGATGGGGGTAGACGAGCAGCGCAGGGTCTCCGTGGAGGGTGACTTGCTCCGCGTGCATGCGGGCGAAATAGTCGTCGGGACCCGTCACCTGCACCATCCCCCGCAAGGCGGCCCGCTGGATGGCGCCGATGGGCATGCCGTAATGGCTGCCGGAGAGGGCGGCATAGAGGGCGTCGATATAGAGTCTCAGGTAGTTGACGATGCCGTAATGGGTACTGGCGACGAAGGCGATGCTGCCACGCCTCCGGGCGAGAACATACTTCTCGGAGAGTGTCTGGTTGCTCGACGAGAAGCGCGTGGTATCGAATAGGAAGAAGTTTCCGGCATTGCAGCCATTAACGAAGAAGAAGGGATAGCGGCCCGCATTTTCATAGGCATAGGGGTCGCTGATGTTGAACTCGAGGGCATTGGCGGAGGAATGGCCGAAATACGTCAGCATGGAGATGCCCTCCGCGAATAGCGACTGCAGCTGGGCTGTCGTGAGCTGCCCCGTCGCATATCCGGGGTTGTTGCTGAAGGTCTTAACGTTGGCACCGAAGGAAGTGTCTGATATCACGGTACGTACGGCACTCATGTATCCGAACAGCAGCCCTTGCAAGTATGGGTCGCTGCCCCCGACCGCGTGCACGACGTTCTTGGTCCAAGCCCTCTGTCCGACTGTCTGGCCGCCGGTGCGCAACACATCCTCCTGTTCCCTGACCTTGTCGAGGTAGTCGCGTACCTCCTCGGGGTGCACGACGGAGAGCCTTCCTATATCTATATCCGAGAAGGGTCCGAGTGTATCGGAAGCCAACATGTTATCGGAACCGGGACTTCCGAAAGTGGGCAGCAGCGCGATCGCAGCCGTGGCTGGCCTCGACTCGTTCAGCCGGTATTGATCGTAGGTAAGGCCCCTCCCGATCAGGAAAACCTTGGAAGGCGGGCGCTGGAAGCGGGCCTTTGCGAACCGGAGGAAGTTGCGGATGGCCGCCGGGTGCTGGCGGATGCCGTAGCCGAACTGGTCGGTGAGATCCTCGATATCGATCACGCGTGCCGTGAAGCCGCCTCCCTGGGCACTGGCGCGATAGGCTCGATAGGCCTCGACAGGATCTCCTGCCGCACCCTTGAAGAGTTGCCGATGCGAAATGATGAGGTAATCGCCCTGGACAGTCGGCTTTGAGAAATCTATGAAATCTCGCTGCCTTAGCTCCGCGACGGCAGTGACCGACGGACCCTCGCGTGCGAGCAGGACGAAGTCGGCGGCAGCGCCGGCCGGCAGCACGAATCGAAGCCTACCTGTGAGCGTCGTATCGGCCACCCAGGCACGGTGGTTCGTGAGGTCGAGCAGCAGGGGCGACACCCCGGCAGTGGTAAAATTCGAGAATTCCAGATACCGTTCCACCGTCGAGGGGGGCAGGGAGAACCTGAAGCGGTTGGCACCAGACAGGTCGAAATCGCGTCCATAGCTCAGTCGGATGCGGTGGACGACCATCCTGTCGCCGGCAGTGGCGGCATCCTGCACTTCCATGGTGACAGACGGCCCCGCAAGGCGCGAAGCAGGCATCGTGGCGGTGAAAGTGCGCTGCGAGAACTGGTCCATCGACCCAGCAAGGACCTCCACCCCGTTCAGCATCAGCCTGAGTGTCCGCGCATTTCCGGTATTGCCCGAGGCGGTGACTGTGAGGAAGGCATCGGGGGCTGCCGCGACGGCATGCAGGCCTGAGAGTATCTCCTGCAAGGGTGTTGCAGGCGTGACCTCCCGGGAGGACCAGCCCTCGCCGGATTCTAAACTGGATGAGTTCAGCGTGAGGCCGACGTTCATTCCGAAGCCCGGGTTGAGCCTCGTACGGTATGCCAGGTCAAGGGTGGAGAGGCAGTAAGACTGTGCGGAGGCGCTGTGGCCGGCCACGGGATTGGGCATCTCGGCATAGCGGAGGCCTGTCACCACCGGATCTGCCGTCAGGAAATAGGCGGCCGTGTCGGTAAAGAGGCTCCATCGGTCGGAGGGCTGCCAGGAGGGATCGCGATACAGGCCCCTGTCGGCGACTCCATCGTTGGGCTGTCCGTAGAACTCTATGAAATCGGATGGTCCTGGCAGACCCGTCGGCCTCGATGACCGCAAGACCACCTCCTTACCATTGCGCCAGAGACGGAATCGCTCGAGGGGTACGGAGGCCAGTCCGGCCCGCTGCAGGGTGGCATAGGGTATCCGGCAGAGGCCTTCCGAGGCGACCAGGAAGCGGTGGTAGGTCCTGCCGGCCTCGATCCACTCGTTGCCGAACTGTGCACGGGAGGAACCTGCGGCCAAGAGGCAGGCGAGGAGGATGGGTAGGGATATGGAGGGTCGCCGACGAGGCATGCCTATGTCTGTTTACGCCGCCCCCCCAATCCGATGCGTAGGGAGAAGACATGCGTGTAGAGGGGGTTCGACTGGTTGGCGAGGTTGGTGAATGCATAGTCGACTACGGTCTGGCGCATTCGGAAACCTACGCCCAGCGAGGGTTGGTAAATCCATACCTTGTCGAGCTGTAAGGTGTCGCCGTCGCGCAGCGCCTGCTGAAAGTTGGCGACGCCGGCCCTAAAGAACAGGGTACGTTGATAACCCAGCTCAAGTCCGATGCGGGGGTCGAGGCTGAGGGGACCGGCCTTGAGGGGCACGTTGCGCGGACCGTCGAAAGTCAGGTCAGCCCCCAGTTCCGGAGCGAGGGTGAAACGTTCCGAGATCCGGAAAGAACGGCAAAGCCCTAGAATCATCCGGGGCGCCGTAAGCTCGGTGGACCTCACGGGGATGTCGTTGCGTGTCAGGTATAGCACTTCCCGCTCCCGTTCGGAGAAGGAGAAGCGCCAGGCGTTGAAGGTGGTGGTGAGGTCGCGTACGACGGCGCCGGCCTGCCATTCGCCCCATTCGAGCTGCAGTCCGGCGTCAAGTCCGAAACCCCATGCCTTTGCGAAACTACCGACGCTACGGTGGATGAGTTTGGCATTGACACCATAGCGGAGGCGCAGGCCCTCCACCCGGCCCGACTCCCGCGCATAAGAAAGCAGCAGGGCGTAATCGGCCGAGGAGAAGGATCGGATGTTGTTGTAGTTGATGGTTCCA
>RGVM01000660.1 GCA_010027295.1 Chitinophagia bacterium | reverse complement strand
TCACCCAACTGACGAGCCACTACCAGATGGCCCTCATCCCCCTCTCGTTCCTGATCGCCGCCGTTGTGCGCACCGCACAGGGTTCTGCCACCGTCGCACTCATCACGGCTTCCGGCATCCTGTCGGGCATGGCATCGCAGGCGGGACTCGCCTTCCACCCGCTCTACCTCGGACTGGCCATAGGATGCGGTGCGAAACTCGTGCCCTGGATGAACGACCCCGGCTTCTGGATCATCTGCAAGATGAGCAACCTCACCGAACGCGAGGCCCTCAAGACCTACGCCCCCATGGGCGTGGTCATGGGGGTGACGGGCCTCCTGTGCATCATGCTGGCCGCGGCGCTGATGCCGTTCCCCGCCTGACACCCGAGGCCCTGACATTGAAGCATACCAAGAACCTGCGGGCCTGAAGGACCCGCACAAACCGGAAATGAATATGAAAGACGAAAAAGAGACAAGCATGGACGCCTCGGGCCTGCCGCGCCGGGGTTTCGTGAAGTCCATCGCAGGCGGCTCCCTCGGTGCGGCCCTGGCCGCAAGCCCCGTCGGCACCGTCGCGCTCGGAACGGAGCGCGATGCGACACGCCCGACTGCGGGCAAGCGGAAGGTCCTCATGCACGTCGGCTGCCAGACAGGCGGCACGACCGTCAGGAACCTCGAGTTCAAGGCACGCCACGGCGTGTTCAACATCGACGGCGGCATGCCTGAGTACATCCCCGGCAAGGGCTGGGACCTCGAAGACTCCCTCCGCAAGCGCGAGGCCTGCGAGAAGTACGGCATCAAGCTCGACGCCTACCACCTGCCGCTCACCTCGGCCGGCATCGACAAGGTCACCCATCCCAACATCATGCTCGCCAAGAGCCCGGAGCGCGACCGCGAGATCGAGGAGATCCAGCAGATGATCATGGTCGCCGGCAAGACGGGCGTCACCCTGCTCAACTACAACACCACCATCCTGCCCGTCCTCCGCACGGGCCAGACTATCGACCCGAAGCGGGGCAATGCCCGCTACAGCACCTGGGTCTATGATGAGGCCGTCAAACGCACCATTGCCCAGAGCCAGCCGTTTCCGCCCCCTCCAGATGCCATCGAGCAGAACCTCATGACCGATGGCATTCTGGTCGGCTTCCCTCTATGATTCAGCCACGATGCTGAAGACGATCGCACTCTCGCTGCTGGTCCCCTCGCTCCTGACAAACGCGCTGCTGCCCCCTCGGGCATACGCCCAGGGGAAGCCCTACATTCCGGTCGGCACGGCCAAGACCCGAAAGACCGTCCTTGCCTTTGCAGACATTCGCGTCGCCGGATCGCCTGCTCCCTCGGATCTTGCTCGAACCGTTCGCGACACCTTCGTTTCCGACCTGAACTTCATGGACCTCTTTAGCTTCCTCGATCGCAAAGCGTTCGTGGAAAACTCAGAGGCTGGGATCCGTCCCGATACTTTCAAGTTCACCGACTGGAGCTCGGTCGGGGCTGAGTTCGTGATCAAGACTCAACTCACTCGCGAGCCTGGACGAATCGAGCTCGAGG
>RGVM01000659.1 GCA_010027295.1 Chitinophagia bacterium | reverse complement strand
AGGGTGCGTCGCCCCGCCTCTTCGAACTGCCGGAGGGGTCGGTGCTGGAAGTGCCCGTTTCGCATCCCGAATATCCCTGGCTGGCGGAGATGCAACTCAAGTGGCATGCCGTTCCGATGATATCGGATATGGTGCTCGAGATTGGAGGCATTCGTTACCCCGCCGCGCCCTTCAACGGCTGGTACATGGTCACAGAAATCGGCTCCCGGAACCTGGGAGACGAATCCCGATATAATCTGTTGCCCGTGGTGGCGGACCGCATGGGCCTCGACAGGAACTCCGCCTCCGTGCTCTGGAAGGACCGCGCACTGGTGGTCCTCAACGAGGCTGTACGCCATTCCTTCGATGCTGCGGGGGTGACGTTGACGGATCATCACGAAGCCTCGGACCAGTTCCTGCGGTTCATCCGAAACGAGCGTACCGCGGGCAGGGACGTCACGGCCGACTGGGCCTGGATCGTGCCACCCATGTCGGCATCGGCGCTCTCCGTCTTCCACCGGGAGTTCGATGACACTATTGTCAGTCCCAACTTCTTCTACGCAGATGATGCCTGGAAAAAGGCCGCAACCTCGGGCCGATGTCCTTTCCATGCGGCTATCTGAGGCTATCCCGGGCGATGTTTGTTCAAAGGAGTCCGCCCTGCTCAGATGGAGCCGGTGCGGCCTCCGTCGACGGGGATGCTGGTGCCGTTGATGTAAGCGGCTGCGGGACTGGCAAGGAAGGCCGCCAGTGCTGCTATCTCACGCACTTCTCCAAATCGTCCCGCAGGCACTTCCCGGCGCAACTCTTCGGCCACGGCCTCCCTCGTCGAGCCCCGCGAGGCGGCGATGGACCCTATGAGGCTCTCCAGCCGAGAGGTCTGTATGAAGCCGGGCAGAAGATTGTTGACGGTGATGCCGTATTCGGCCACCTCGTTGGAGAGGCTCTTCGCCCAGGAGGCCACTGCACCGCGGATGGTGTTGGACACACCGAGGTTTCTCAAGGGGATTCGTACCGAGGTGGATATGACATTTAGGATGCGGCCGTACCCGGCGGCCTTCATACCCGGCAGAACGGCCTGCACGAGGGACTGGTTGTTCACGAGATGCTGTTCGAAGGCGCGTGCGAAGGCATCTGGCTCGGCCTCCGTCACAGGGCCAGGTGCCGGCCCGCCGGTATTGTTGACGAGGATGTGGACGGTCGTGTCTGAGGTCACGGAGCCGATCGCCAGGCGGACCTGCGCCGTGTCAGCGAAGTCGGCCACCCGGTAGCCGTGTTGCTGTCCCTCAGGTGTGGGAAGGGCCGCCGTCCTGGCTGCGAGTTGCGCCTCGTTGCGGGCCAGTAGGATGCATTCGGCGCCGAGCAGGGCCAGTTCGTGGGCGATGCCCAGGCCGATGCCCTGGGTGCTGCCGCAGATGACGGCCGTCCGGCCACGCAGGGATAGGTCCATAGTAGGTAAATGGGTGTATATGGGGGATCGATGGTCACTCCTCCGCCATGTCCTGTCGGATCTTCTCGGAGATGTTGACGAGGACCTTGTCGATGCGGTGC
>RGVM01000658.1 GCA_010027295.1 Chitinophagia bacterium | reverse complement strand
GGCGGCCACCATGCGTGGGGCGCTCTTGAAGGCCTTGTTCGGCGTAAAGGGCATCCAGTAGGCGTCGAGATTGTTTCTCACGAGGCGGCTCCGCTGCTGAGGGATCCACAAGAGGATCTTGTCCCGGGCTCGTCAATATGACGGATGATCACATAATGAGGGTCAGGCGCCGACTAGACTGGCGCGGGTCATTCGGGAGTGTTCCATGTCGTTCAAAGCCATCATTCTGCTCAAGCGACGCGAAGGACTGTCCAAGGAGGAGTTCACGCAGTGGTGGCTGGAGCGGCACCGACCGCTCGCACGCCGATTGAAGGGCCTGCGGAGAATGACAATCAATATTTCCAGGGATGACGGCGGTCTTTATGACGGCGCGTCCGAACTGTGGTTCGACAGCGAGGCTGACTTCCTGGCTGCTTATGCCGAACCTCACGGACAGACAGTGGCGGCCGACAGTTTGTCCATGGTCAGCCGCCGGGACAGGCTGTTCGTTGTCGAGACAGACGTGACCCCGGAGCAGGGGTGAGGAGAGTTTGTGCAAGCCGCCGGCGCCGGGCTGGCCTCTTGCACCGGCTGTCAGGAAACTGCGTCCGGGTCCACCCACATGTTGTGATGCTTGAGGTAGCCGATGACTCTGTCTACCGGCAATCCTTCCCGGACATGTCCGTCCCGACCCGTCATGTCGCCAGCGGTGAACAGGGCGTTGAGGATAGCCTCGTCGACTGACTCAATGGTGGCCTCCATCATCGGCGTCATCATGAACTCGCCGAAGCTTTCCATCGGCCCGACTTCGTAGACCCGTCGATAGGCCTCCAGGTTCGCCGTCGAAAAGGCGATGAAGATATCTCCCGATTCGTTGGAGGCGATGCCTCCAGATCTCGACATCCCGATGCCCGCCCGCCGGGCGAGACGCTTGAGCTGGAGGGGAGAGAGGGGCGCATCGGTCGCCACAACGATGATGATGGAACCCTGATCCGTGGGGTGATCCATGAGATAGCGATGGATCTGCCCGCCTGTATAGGGAATGTAGCGGCCGATCGGCACGCCCCCGATGGTGCAGAGCTTTCGGACACCGAAATTCGTCTGAACGAAGGCGCCGACCGTGTAGGTTCGACCAGCGACGCGCACTTTTCTCGACGCCGTCCCTGATCCTCCCTTGAATTGATAGCAGGACATGCCGGTTCCTCCCCCGCAGCTGCCCTCTTCAATCGGACCCGACGTCGCCCCTTCGATGGCGCTGAAGACATGGCTCTCGTGGACATGGAACCCGTTCATGTCATTGAGCCAGTTATCGCAGGTCTCGGCCGCCACCGGCATCCAGAACGTATTACCGTCCAGCTTCTCGCTATCCTTCCGCTTGTTGAGCCACTTGATCACAGCCGAATGAAGGGTCCCGACGGCGTGTGTGTTGCTGATGGTGATGGGTCCATCAAGGCGGCCTGTTTCTTCAATCCAGTGGAGCCCGGTCGCTTCGCCATTTCCGTTGAGGGAGAAGGCGCCCGAATACACCCCGTCCGTGGCCCCGCCCATCCC
>RGVM01000657.1 GCA_010027295.1 Chitinophagia bacterium | reverse complement strand
GTAGGTGATGCCCGGAACAATCGGCTCCCGGAACCAGGGGGCGTAGAACTCGAGATTGGGTATGGAGCGGACAGCGTCTGAGATGTTGGGAGTGCCTCCATGCCAGGCGCGCACGTCGCGGATCATCACGGCGCCTGCGGGGGCCGGGCAGACGGTGCTCAATCGCATCCATTCGGGCTCCTCCGTCAGGGAGGGAATAGGCGTTCGCGTATTCTGGGTCCCGGGTATCTGTCGTGTCGGTCCGTTCAGTCGGGTGACATCCTGAGGCAGGAAGTTCACCGCGACATAGGGGCAGGGCAGATCGCGAATGGATAGCTGTCCACGAGGATCGTGGAAGGAACTGAACCGGGTCGTCGTCTCATCGGTCCAGTCGCGAATATCCGAATGAAGGGGCTGATATCCGGTCGCTCCGGGAAGACAGAAGTCCCCGCTGGCGGCTCTGAGAACGAAGTCAGAGGATCCGAAAATCGCTGAAACGACGTCCGTCACCGTTTCAATTTCAAGCAGCATGCGCCACTCGGGTCGATGGAGCTGGCTCCTCGTCAGGCTGGAACCGCCGAATGAGTAGCGGTGAGAGCCCCTGTTGCCCTTCCGGTCGGCGTCGAGACTGAGGATCTCGTTGATGACCTCGTCGCAGCCCCTCTTGAGAATGTCTGTTTGCTCGTCGTTGAGAACATCTGCGATGACGACAAACCCATCACGACGAAACAGGTCAGCCGCATGGCGCGTATCGGAAGGCGAGAGGATATCGAGACCCTTGATACCGTTGTGAGCCTCAAGATGCTCGCGCAGCGCCTGAACTTCGGGGTCTGTTCTCCAGTCCATCTCGATATCTCGTATTATGTGATCTGCAGGACTCTGTCGTCGCCGACATCTGAGACAGTCTCACTGTATTCAATTAATCGTCAATAGCGGACTTGGCGGCGCCCTCCGGGCGTTCCGGTCCTGAGCGTGCCTGGGCTTTACGAGCAGTCCCTTGAGTCTGAGGTGGGGTCAGGCGCTCACCCGGATCGAAAGGCGCTCCGCCTCCAGGAGGGGCCTCTTCCCGGAGGGACGTCGGTTCGATCTCAAAGAGTCTCGAGCCTGTCGATCAGGGTGCGGATCATATCGGGAAGAGCCTGCAGACCCTCCCGGAACTCAGGTATGAACTGATAGGCGAGGCCGCCGCAGAGAAGGATCAGAATGAAGCTCAGGATGCCGTCGGAAAGACCTGCCGTGAGGCGGTTTCCGCTTGCAGCGGCGTAGCAGAGGCGACGAAGGTGGGAGACGGGGGTCTCCACCGCGCTGTAGACGACAAGCAGGATGACAATCGACAGCCACAGAGGAATGTCGGCCGGCGGCGACCATCCGAAGAGAGATTCGGACTTGGTCAGGGCGAACAGGGACAAGACGAGCGCTATGAGGAGCGCTGCGCTGATCAGGCTGTGCACGTGACCACCTCGTGCCATAGTTCGCCCTCCCCATGACGCTCGAGCCTTGCGCGACGTGTCGGCGCCCGACCCAAGTTTGTGTGTGTGAACGCGTTGTGTCC
>RGVM01000656.1 GCA_010027295.1 Chitinophagia bacterium | reverse complement strand
CGTCACCAACTTCGGCGGCGTGAACAACGAGTACGAGTCCAACCGCCGGAACATGCTGATGGACTTCTACCTCAACTATGCCGGCGACATCAAGGCCCTGAAGAGCCGCATCGACCTCATGGCCGGTACCGGCTACCAGGACTTCCTGTTCTGGAACCCCAACTTCCCCGACCGTCGTTTCGACAAGTCGGTCATCCCGGGCACCGAGCCGCAGTTCGCCAGGAGCGAGTCGCAGTACACCATGATCTCGTACTACGGCCGCCTGAACTACAGCATCGCCGACCGCTACGTGGTCACCGCCAACCTCCGGACCGACGGTAGCAGCCGCTTCAACAAGGACAACCGCTGGGGCGTATTCCCCTCGCTGGCCCTCGCCTGGAGGCTCAACAACGAGTCGTTCCTCAAGAACTCCCGGGTCGTGAACGACCTGAAGCTCCGCTTCGGCTGGGGCGTCACCGGCCAGCAGGACGGCATCGACTTCTACGGCTACCTGCCCCGCTACGCACTCAGCAACAACGCGGCCCTCTACCAGCTCGGCAACGAGTTCATCAGCATGCAGCGCCCGAGCGCGTATGACCCGAACCTCAGCTGGGAGACCACCACGAACATGAACCTGGCCCTCGACTTCTCCTTCTTCGACGAGCGGTTCAGCGGCTCCATCGACGTGTTCAAGCGCCGCACCGAGGACCTGCTGAGCGTGGTGCCCATCCCCCTTGGCACCAACTTCAGCAACCAGCTCCTCACCAACGTGGGCAACATCGAGAGCCGGGGCGCCGAGTTGACGCTCAACATCGTGCCGGTACGCAAGAAGGACTTCACCTGGGAGCTGGGCTTCAACGCCACTTATATCGACCCCAAGATCACCAACCTGCTGCTCAACCCCGACCCGTCGTTCAAGGGCAACCCCGTCGGCGGCATCTCGGGCGGTACGGGCAACACCATCCAGATCCATTCGGTCGGCTTCCGTCCCAACACCTTCTTCGTGCGCAAGCAGATCTATGAGGTCGCCGGCGAGCCTATCGAGGGACTCTACGAGGACCTCAATCGCGACGGTATCATCAACAACAACGACCTCTACCGCTACGGCGCCCCCGAGCCCAAGGCCTTCCTCGGCCTCAACTCGAACGTGACCTGGGGCAAGTGGACGGCCGGCTTCGTGTCGCGGATGAGCTTCGGCAACTATATCTATAACAACAACGCCAGCAACCGCGGCGTGCTGCGTCAGGTGCTCAACCCGCTTGGCTGGCTCGGCAACGCCAGCACTAGCTACCTGAAGACCCGCTTCACCAACAACCAGTACTTCAGCGATTATTACATCGAGAACGGCTCCTTCTTCCGGATGGACAACATCAACTTCGGATACGATGCCGGAACGGTGATGAAGAACGTGCGGATGCGCATCACCGCCAACATCCAGAACGCTTTCGTCATCACGAAGTACAGCGGTCTCGACCCCGAGGTGATCGGCGGCATCGACAACAACATCTACCCCCGTCCGAGGATCTTCGCCGTAGGGGTGAACATGGACTTC
>RGVM01000655.1 GCA_010027295.1 Chitinophagia bacterium | reverse complement strand
TGGACATCGTGCAGGCTTCCATCACCGAACTGCCTTTCGAAAACGACAGCTTTGACCTAGTCTGCTGCTTCGACGTCATCGAGCACGTCGAGGATGATGCGAGAGGAATCCAGGAACTGGTGAGGGTCTGCAAACCCGGAGGAATCGTATTCGTCACCACTCCGGCGTACATGTCGCTCTGGAGCGACCACGACCGGTTGAACCACCACTTCCGGAGATACCTTATGCAGGAGATCGCAGGTCTCTTCGACCCTTCAAAAGGAAGGCCTACACGTAAGACATACTTCAACTCGCTGCTTTTCCCACCGATTTGGCTTGCACGAAGGCTGCAACGGCTCCTGCCGAAAAAACAAAACGAAGAACTAAAACCCGACAACGAATTCCTGCAATCCCCCCTAACAGACCGCATATTCGGTGCCATCTTCTCCCTGGAACGTTGGCTGTTGCGCATCATGAACTTCCCCTTCGGCGTGTCCATCATGGTCGTATGGAAGAAGGCAGGATCCTGAGGGGATCAGAGTCGTCATCCCGCAGTTTCAATCTCATCCCCGGCGTCCGATTCCAGGTCCCGCAGCGACTCCCTCAGGCCTTGGATGTGCTTGCCGAACATCCACCAGATGTACAGTCTTGCTATGAGATACATGACACCCATCAACAGGGCGGTGAGAAAGACTGCGACGGATATGTACCCCCAGAGCGGCGGGGTTTGCGCGTTAGTATCCCCCGTAACCTCAGTCAAGTTCTGAGCACTTGGGGGAAAGAAGTGGAATAGCAGGATGCCATAGAGGACCATGCAGGGAATGATGCCGACGCTGAGGAGCAGGTATTGCCGGGTGTTGGCCTCCAGAATGTCGAGCAGGGCGGCCATATGCTCCCGGATCGAGACGCCTGAGCGCAGCTGTAGGTCAATCCTTCCTATGACTTTCCGGATCCTCCACATGACCATCAGGTTCAAGCCAATGAGTGTGGAATCATAGATCCAGATGGCCGTTTGTGACGTAGCCCACATCCACCAGGCAATGAATGCCAGGCATAATACATAAAGAGCCCACTCGATTCTCAGGTTTCTCCGGAGCCTAAGCAACAGGGACTGGGACCTGGCCGACTGGGAGGCGATATCCGGGGGGAGGTGGCCCACAGGATCCTCCAGCCGTCGGTTGATCTGTTCCTTCAACGATTCGAGTTCCATGGCTCAGGATTTCTTTTCCTCCCGCTCGCAGTCCTCGCGGAGCCGCTTCCGGATTCGGTTCAACCTCACCCCTATGTTGACCTTCGACATACCCATCACGGAGGCCATCTCCTCGTAGCTGCAGTCCTCAAGGTACAGCAGCACGATGGCCTTGTCGATGCGGGATAGCCGGTTGATGGCCGCGTACATGGCTTCGACCTGACCGGCGTAGGGATCGTCCGGCGGGTGCAACCGCATGGCGATATCCCCGGGATCGGCCTCGCGCCGGCTGCGCTGTCGGGACCGGTGGAGCTGCTGCCTGGCCTGTTTTACCCCAGCTACCGCCTGGTCATCATTGGGGTC
>RGVM01000654.1 GCA_010027295.1 Chitinophagia bacterium | reverse complement strand
GTTCTACACTACACGGTTCCGTGGGTGCGACGGCCCCGGGCGCGACGGTTCTACACTACACGGTTCCGTGGGTGCGACGGCCCCGGGCGCGACGGTTCTACACTACACGGTTCCGTGGGCCGTCGACCGCAACGACGGCCGCCTCAGCCGACAAGGAGACGCACATTTGGGATTGACGAGGCACTCCTGGGCATGCGCCCCGGATGCAGCGGTTCTACACTACACGGTTCCGTTTGCTCCTCGCGTTCCGTATGCGGCTGGACGCAACTTCTCGACAAGTATCGGATGCTGTTGACCGCTGTCCGCGCCCCCTACACAGACGCGGATGGATTCGCTCGTCCGGCATCGTTGAGCATGAGGGGATATTACGGAAATTGGAAGAGCCGAGGGCCACATTCTTCGATACTTATCTTGACTGCGTGACCTCGAACTTCAAGTGGATCCGGCGAATGCTTGGCACCGCCGCAAGATCCGACTGCGCCAACTACGCTGCCAACAAGTGCACGCACCGACGGCGATTGGGTATTCTGAGGATGCCGCGTGGCGAGGGCGACTTTGTGATTGACGCCGCCTGTTTCGTCATCAGCTGGCCGACAATGCCCTGCGTGGCATCCCTACCCCACGGTGGCTTTGGCCTCGCCCCCAATGCTGCGGCGCTGCTGAAGCACCAGCTTCGGCGGGCGGCGTCCTTCCCCCGCAAGGAAGGGATCGTCCCGGCCGCGTCGAGTGAGGGCTGTGCGCATGTACTTCCCGAACCCGACCACGGACGTTGGGCTGGGCGCCGGATCTGTGCGCATGTACTTCCCGAACCCGACCACGGACGTTGGGCTGGGCGCCGGGTCTGTGCCGCTGATTACAACCCGACTTGGGTTCCGCGCTGCCCCCCCGAGAATGTCGGGGGTGCCGCGCCGCGGGCTTGAGGCTGTGCTGGTTGTCCGCCTCCTGACCAAGAGTTCACGGAATGTGCGCCGGGTCCTGCGCGCGCGGCTCGTCGTAGGAGAAGCCCCTGTGCTTGAAGGAAGCTCGGGCTCGCGGAGAATGTTGTTGCTTGGCCACCCGCACTGTGAGCGTGGAAAGGTCTTGACCAGGAACATCAAGGGGATCGACTTTCATCGCGTTCGCGCATCCGCTCATGCCCCGGCAAGCCTCCTTCTGAGTACAGAGCCTCATGCATGTGTACAGAGCCTCAGAGCTTTATAAGAGAGTGATGGAAGAGAGGTCTTAGGTAAATGCAAGGTGGTATGTAGTAGGGTAGTAGTGTATAGTTGAGAAGTAGTTAGCAAGGGGTGTAGTACAAATACGTCATACAATATGATACATGTTCACGATGTAGTAGTAGTAGAAGTATTTGCGACGTAGTAGTAGTCGTAGGAGTACCAGCAGTAGCACATGTAGTAGTAGCGCTAGCACTCCTACAGGCCACGATACTACTACTTCTGCTACGACGATATGCTGATGTTTCCATGATGATATATGACAATATGATATGACGATGATATGACGATGTCATGACGATGATATGACGATGTCATGACGATGATATGACGATG
>RGVM01000653.1 GCA_010027295.1 Chitinophagia bacterium | reverse complement strand
AACCTGGATGCCAATGTGGCCGTCCTGCGGGATGTTCGGGTCGGTCTCGATGTAGTCGAGGGCGGGAATGCCATTGATCCAGAGCGGATGCGGGCGCCTTCGGTGCGGATGCGGTATTCATTCCACTCGCCCTCGCGAATGCTGGCGGCGGCCTTGGGGTCGGCAGACTCGGCGACGACCTTGTTGCGGCGGGATTCGTCGTAGAGCTTGCCGTACCAGCCGGGGCCGTAATCGACTTGGTAGCCGGACATTTCCGACGAGCCCGGCACGCGCAGGCTGCGGATCTGGATGCCGCTATTGACGAAGCCGGTGCCAGTGAGGCGGATGCTGAGGGTAAGGTCGAAATTGGCGTAGGACTTCTTCGTGGCGAGGAAGTCGTTGTGCTCGGTCTTGGCCGTCTTTGATCCGCCGAAGATGGTGCCATCCTCCACGCGCCAGAGGGTCGGATCGCCTTCCCAGCCTTCAAGGGTGCGGCCGTCGAAGATCGCGGTGGGCGCGGCGACGACGAGAGTGGGGACGAGAAGGAGGAGGGCGAAATGACGGGAGATCATGGCGACGGAGAGGCGAGGGGAAGCTGCAGAGGAGAATCGCGCAGTTGGGCAATCGGTAGCTGGGGATGGGGTAAATGGGTGCACCTGAGCCCATCCGGATTCCACCTTCGCGAGGTGCGCAGAGGGCTGGCGGAGGGGGCGGCTCAGGGCGTCAGAATCCCGTGGACAACGAAGGGTGTCCGCCTAGCCTTCCGCCCCCATTTTCCGGGCATCTCGCCACTCTGCGCCCGGGGATGAGGGTCTCCATTTTTCGCACCGAACTTCATGCTCGCCACACTCATCCCGACTCTCGCCCAAGCGGCCGCGCCGCAAGCTCCGCAGCCCCCGGATCAAAGCCTCTCCATGATGGTGTGGATGATGTTTGCCTTCGTCCTGGTCTACGTCCTGACCATCCGGCCCCAGCAGAAGAAGCAAAAGGAACTCGAGGCCCAGATCAAGGCGCTGAAGACCGGCGACAAGGTGGTGACGTCTGGTGGCATCCATGGCGTGATCGCAAATGTGAAGGGTGAGAAGGAGACCTCGCTGACGCTGAAGATCGCTGAGAACGTGCGCATCGAGATCGAGAAGTCCTCCATTCAAACTGTCCTGAAGAGCTAGTCCCTTTCTGCGCGGCCGGGCGATGGCTCGGTACCGCGGCCCTTTTTCTTTCTTAATCAAAACCCCGAGTCCCTACCGTCGTCATGAGCCCGACTATCACCTTCCTCGCCGGCCTCTGCCTGCTCGTCCTGTTCACCTGGTACCTCTTCGCTGAGGTCGAGCGGGTCCGCCGCATCCTCGGCTCCATTCTTACCGTGCTGGTGGTGGCGCTCTGCGTCGCGGCGATCAACCCGCCGAGCGAGAAGATCCAACTCGGTCTTGATCTCAAGGGCGGTACCAGCTTCCTGATCCGTCTCGTGCAGGAGGAACTCGAAGTGGCCGGTGCCGACGGCAAGGTGACCAAGGAGACCCGCCCGATCACGAAGGAGATGGTCGACCAAGCGGTGGAAGTGATCCGTAAACGCGTCGATG
>RGVM01000652.1 GCA_010027295.1 Chitinophagia bacterium | reverse complement strand
GCGGCCGTCAGCCTGCAAGTCGACCTCGCAGATTTTCATGTTGAGCTTCATCTGCCGGGCGACGGCGCGGGAGCGGGTGAGGGCCTCGCGTTCGCGGGACTTGCTCTCCTGCCACTTCTGGATGTCGTTGTCGTTGGCCAGGCGGAGGATGCGCCGCATGTCGGGGGAGTCCTCGCGCACCTTGCGCTTCTTCATCTGCAGTCGGACGAGTTCACCCGTGAGGTTGACGGTACCTACGTCGTAGCCGTTGACGCCTTCGACCGCCACCAGGTCACCCTTCATGAGGACCTGGAGCAGTCCGTTCCGGTAGAACTCTTTCCGGCTGCCCTGGTTGAAGGACACTTCCACGATGCGGCAGGAGGCTTCCGGGTCGTGGAAGGGGAGGTTGGCCAGCCAGTCGTGGACGTTGAGCCGGTTGCAGCCGCCGGAGCTGCAGCCGCCGTTGCTGCGGCAGCCGCCGGGTTTGCCATTACTTGTACCGCAGGATGCGCATCCCATTGCTTACGGGTTTGTGGTGACGGGGACGCCGGGGATCCGGCCTCGCCATCGGCCTGGTGGATGCGGGAAGTCATGTGCAGGTCCGCCTGCCATCCGCCCTCAGCGCCCTTGGCGCGTCCGGGCTTTGTCTCGGCGGTGTGGCACGGGAGAAGTGTGCCATGTATGGAGAGTGTCCGTGACTGCTGTGAATTCCCGTTGCCGGGCCTGGTCCTTTCGCCTCAATTCCTTCCTTCCGGCCTCAGCTCATCAAAATTAAGGAATTATCCCGGATGATATGATGGAGTCGGAGGGATAGCGCTAGGAAGAGGATCTTGCCGTTGGCGTTGCGTTCCACCTGGTAGGCTGCCTTCTCCATCTCGCCCGTCATCGCTTCCAGCTGTCCGAGGCCCGCCACGCGGTTGAGCTTGCCGGCGAACTCGGCCTCGGCCTCCTGGTAGCCGGCGGCTTCCGCGCCCAGGGTGCGGAGCCGGATGGCGGCCTCCACGAGGTGGCACATGTACCTCAGGAACTGTTTCTGCTTCTCCCTGCCCTGCTTGCCGATTTCATCCACCCAGCGGACCTGTGCCACGGGCCCGTGCCGGAGGATGGCGTTCAGCCAGTCACGGGCGACGGCCAGCCAGTCGTCCTCATGGTGCTGCAGCAGGGAGAGCGCCTCCCGGTAGCTGCCCTCCGACATGGTGGCGACGGTGCCGGCCCTCGACGGCTCGGCATCGCAGCGGGAGACGAGGGCCGATGCGATGTCCGCCGTATCGATAGGTGGCAGGCGCATCAGCTGGATGCGCGAGAGGATGGTGGGCAGTATCTCCCCCTGTTCCTCCGCCACCAGCAGCAGCAGGGTTCCGGCAGGCGGCTCCTCTATCAGCTTGAGGAGTCGGTTGCCCTCCTTCTCCAGGTATTCCGGCATCCAGATGACGAGGATCTTGAGGCCACCCTCGTAGCTCTTGAGGCTCAGCCTGCGGTGGATATCGATACATTCCGCGGCGAAAATCTTCCCCTGGCGGTTCTCGGCGCCGATGAACTGGAGCCAGTCGAAGTCGTTACCATAGGGGAATTTCCCGACGA
>RGVM01000651.1 GCA_010027295.1 Chitinophagia bacterium | reverse complement strand
CCGGGCGTCCGTGGCCAAGGGCGAGCCGCAGGTGTTGATGTGGGTCTATGAACGGCCGACGGGCGGCAGGGGCCTGGGCTTCACGGGCGGCCATTTCCACAGAAATTGGAGCCACGAAGGCTTCCGCAAGGCCGTGGTCAATGGCGTGGCTTGGATCGCCGGAGCCGAGATTCCTCCGACGGGCTGGGACTCTCGTCTGACGCCGGGGCAACTAGGTTCCGGGCTGGACGCGAAGTGACCGGCACGAATCCACTGCACCGGCCCTCGAAGGACCTCGATCAGCCCGGAATAAGCGGTTGACTTCAAGGCCCTCATCCATAGCCTGCCAAACAGAATTCAAAAGCTGCTCAAAGGATACACCATGAAGACTTTCGGATGGACGATGCGCGGGATGAGCTGGGTCGGCTCTCTTCTTCTTGCTGCTGCGACGGCCCAAGCAGCACCCGATGCCGCGAAGTACACGGTTTCCAGCGCCAGCGGGACGGTCTCCATCCAAGGGGCTTCCGCCCGGAAATCCCTTGCCGCCGGCGATGAATTGTCCAAGGGCGAAACCGTGGTGACCGCCAAGTCCTCCACGGCTGACATCACCCTCGACGTGGGCGGCACGAGGGTGTCCTCGATCCAGGTTTGGGAGTTGTCCACCTACACCGTCGGCGAGACCTCGGTGCAATCCGCTGGCAACAGCGACGCCGTCAAGGCGACCGCCAAACTCGAGAGCGGTCCTGTCTCCGGCTCGTTCTCCGCCAAGTCCTCCGGCTCCTCCCTCAAGCTGGAGGCTGGCCAAGCCAAGGTTCCTACCTCGGCCGACGTCAAGCCCTCGACGTCCTTCCTCGTTCGTGGTGACGGCACCGTGTATTGCTACAATGGCCAAATCGCCGTGAATTGGGGCGGCAAGGACATCCAAGTCCTCACCGGCCAAGTTTTCCTTCCTGCCTCCGGAACCGTTGTTCCGCACAACTTGCCCTCGCCCTTCGCCGTCGTTTCGACTCCGTTCGTTCAAGTCGTTTCGCCGACCCAAGCCGGGGGCCGTTGATCCACAGCACGCCGATCTTCGGATCGCTTGCAACCAAGGCCTGGGTTTATCCCAGGCCTTTTTGTTTTTCGTGGGCGTCGTCATCGCATCCCTCCGTTGACGTCCGAAGCGTCCAACGGCAGCGTGCGACATGAGGAAGTTCATCGTCGGCGTTGCCGTGGGGTTGTCCCTGGAGTGCCCAACAGGGTTGTTCGGGGCGGATTGGCCCCAGTACCGCGGACCTCAACACGACGGCGTGTCGCGGGAAACCATCGACGTCGGCTCGTGGGCCCAAGCAGCGCCGCGGCGTCTTTGGAAGGCTTCCGTGGGGATTGGTTTTTCCGGCGTGACGGTCTCCGGGGGCCGGGTGTTCACCACCGGCAACAACGGTCTCAAGAAGGGCGGGCAAGACACGGTTTATTGCCTCGACGAGGCGACCGGCAGGCAAATTTGGGCCTTCAGTTATCCCCAAGATCTCGACCCCAAGTACTACGACGGCGGTCCAGGGGCCACGCCAACCGTGGTCGGCGACAAGGTCTTCATCGTTG
>RGVM01000066.1 GCA_010027295.1 Chitinophagia bacterium | reverse complement strand
CGGAGGAGACGCGGCATTATGCGGATGCCGCCTTCTTCCGTTCCCTCGGGCGCAAGCCCTGGTTCATCAACACGAGCCGCGGCGGCGTGCACGACACGACGGCGGTCGCGATGGCCCTGCGGGAAGGCCTTGTGTCGGGTGTCGGGCTGGATGTGCTGGAGACGGAGCCGCCCGTGGTCGGACAAGGTCCGGAGGGGGCGGCATTGGAGGCCCTGCTGTCGGACCCGCGTGTCATCGTGACCCCTCATATCGCCGGGTACAGCCAGGAGTCGTTCCTCGAGATGTCGAGGGTGGTGTTGAGGAAGCTGGGATTCCTCTGAGGAGCTGATCAGGCCGTCACCGGCAGATTGGCGACCTCTGCCATCCTTGGGCTGTCCGCATCCATCGACGCCGTATTCGCGAGGATGGCCCTGACGCCCTGTTGTGCCGATTCCACCTCGAGGCGTTCCTGCAGCATGTCGGCCATCGTTTCAAGGTATGCGGTCACGTCTTCGCGGCGGTTGCGTTGCAGCCATCGGAACCCACCGGGCAGTCTATCGAGGATGTCCCGGTCATCCAGGTGCTCGATGTGCCGGACGTCGCTGGGGGTCAGGCCGTGCCGGATCAGTTCGCCTACCAGCCTGTCGGCGGGCAGGTCGCTTACCGGGCACCATTCCTCTGCGATCTCGGTCCATTCCCCAATGCCCGTGTGCGCAATGCGGAGGATATCCTTGCCCGTGCGGTCGGTCATGACCTGCAGCAGGTTTCCGCAGTTGCAGGATCCGTGGTCGCCCCAGGCGTAGTGGGCTCCCTGGGAGAGCCTGTGGGCTGTCTCCCGGAGGGATGCGATGAGGAACGGGTTCGGTGTGGCCATGGTGTAGGTACTTGTGGATAGAACGATCGGAGGGGGCGAAAGGTTTGAGCGGGGTCAGACAACCACGTTGATCATGCGGTTAGGGACGTGGATGATTTTCTTCGGTGTCTTGCCCTCGAGCCATCTCTTGACGACGGGGTCGGCCAGGACGGCCGCTTCGACGGTCTGCTGGTCGGCATCGACGGGTAGCACCAGTTCGGAGCGCGTCTTGCCGTTGACGGCGACGGGATAGGCTTTGGAGCTTTCCACGAGGTAGTGTTCCTCCACGGTGGGGAAGGACTGGTCGAGGACCGTGTCGGCATGCCCGATCGCCTGCCAGAGTTCCTCGCAGAGGTGTGGGGCGTAGGGTGCGAGGGTGACGAGGAGTGGTTCCAGCACTTTCCGCTTGCGGCAGCCCAGGTCTGTGAGCTCGTTGACGCCGATCATGAAGCCGCTGACGGCGGTGTTGAAGGAGAATCGTTCGGTATCTTCCCCGATGCGGCGAACCATACGGTACAGGGCCTTCCATTCGGCGTCGGAGGGCTCGCCGTCGGTGACGATGCATCCTTTCGTCTCGTCCATGAACAACCGCCAGGTCTTCTTGAGGAAGCGGTGCACCCCTTCGATGCCCTTGGTATCCCAGGGCTTGTCCTGTTCCACGGGTCCTAGAAACATCTCGTACATGCGGAAGGTGTCGGCTCCGTAGCGTTCGACGACGTCGTCGGGGTTGACGACGTTGTGGTAGCGCTTGCTCATCTTCTCGAGGCGGCTGCCGCAGCGGTACTTGCCGTCCTCCAGCTCGAAGGTGGCGTCATGGAGGTCGGGCCTCCAGTGGCGGAAGGATTCTGTGTCGAGTTCGATGCCGTCCACCATGGAGACGTCGACGTGTATCTCGTCGGTCTCGTATGCATCCCTGAGGCCGGCCGAGACGAAGCGGTTGGTGCCGCGGATGCGGTAGGCGATGCGTGAGTCACCGCCTATCTTGCCCTGGTTGACGAGACGTTTGAAGGGTTCGTCGAAGCCGATGAGGCCGAGGTCGAAGAGGGCCTTGGTCCACATCCGGCTGTAGAGGAGGTGTCCCACGGCGTGTTCGGTGCCGCCGATGTAGAGGTCGACCTGTCCCCAGTAGTCGCTCGCCGTCCGGGCGCAGAACTCCGTTTCGTTGCCGGGGTCCATGTAGCGCAGGAAGTACCAACTGCTGCCGGCGAAGCCGGGCATGGTGTTGACCTCCCTCACGCCGTCGGGTGTCTGTTTCCAGTCGGGCAGGTTGGCGAGGGGGCCTTCTCCGCCGGGACCGGGCCTGAGGTCTTCGAGTGGTGGAAGGAGCAGCGGCAGTTCGCCTTCGGGAAGCGGGCGTGCGATGCCCTCCTGCCAGACGATGGGGAAGGGCTCGCCCCAGTAGCGCTGGCGGCTGTAGGCGGCGTCGCGCATACGGTAGTTGACGCGCCGGCGGCCGATGCCATCAGCCTCTACGCGGTCGACGGCCTTGTCGATGGCCTCGCGCATGACAAGGCCATCGAGGAAGCCGCTGTTCACGAGGACGGCGTCTTTGGTGGGGTTCGCCTGTGTGCCGTCGTAGGCCTCACCGATGATGTTGGTGATGGGGAGTCCGAAGTGGGTGGCGAAGCGGTGGTCGCGCTCGTCGCCGCAGGGGACCCCCATGATGGCGCCCGTGCCGTATCCTGCGAGGACGTATTCGCTGACCCAAACGGGTATGGGCCTGCCGGTGAAGGGGTGTATGCAATGGCTGCCGGTGAAGGCGCCGGTGATGCGCTTCTCGGCCATCCGTTCGCGCTCGCTGCGGCTGTTGACCCATGCGAGGTAGGCTTCTGCCTCGGCACGGCAGTCCTCGGTGATGAGGGAGGGTACGAGCTCGTGTTCCGGGGCCAGGACCATGAAGTCGACCCCGAAGAGGGTGTCGGGCCGGGTCGTGTAGACGCGGATGCGTCGCGCCGGGTCGGGCGGTGCGTCACCTGTGCGCACTTCGAACTCGACTTCGGCGCCCTGGCTGCGCCCGATCCAGTTCGACTGCATCTCCTTCATGCTGTCGGAGAAGTCGACGGTGGCGAGTCCTTCGAGCAGTCGGTCGGCGTATTCGGTGATGCGCAGGTACCACTGGCGCAGTCGCCTGCGTACGACGGGGTGGCCGCCGCGCTCGCTGACACCGTTGACAACCTCGTCGTTGGCCAGTACACAGCCCAGGGCCTCGCACCAGTTGACCTCGCCGTGGCCGCAGTAGGCGAGGCGGTAATGCATGAGGATATCCTCCCGGGCCTTCTCGTCGCGGGAGGACCATTCGCCGGGGGCGAGGCTGAGGCCGGGGTCACCAGGACAGGGGTGGTCGTGATTGCCCGAGGTCTCGAGGATTTCCTTGAGTTCGGAGATGCGGCGGGCCTTTCGCTGCCGGCGGTCGTACCAGCTGTCGAAGAGCTGCAGGAAGATCCATTGCGTCCAGCGGTAGTAGGAGGGGTCGCTGGTCCGGACTTCGCGCGTCCAGTCGTAGCAGAAGCCGATCCTGTCGAGCTGGGCGCGGAAGTTGGCGATGTTGCGGTCGGTGGAGACGGCCGGGGGGATGCCGTGCTCGATGGCATACTGTTCCGCAGGGAGCCCGAACGAGTCGAAGCCCATCGGGTGGAGCACGTTGAACCCCTTCAGGCGCTTGAAGCGGCTGTAGATATCGCTCGCGATATAGCCGAGGGGATGGCCTACGTGCAGGCCTGCGCCACTGGGGTAGGGGAACATATCCAGCACATAGCATTTCGGGCGGGACGGGTCGTTCGTCACGCGATACGCGCCGCGGGCCTCCCATTGGGCCTGCCATTTCCTTTCGATGTCCCTGAAGCGGTATTCCATGAGGAGTGAAGGGTTACTGTCGAAGTCCACCCGGAAGCCGTCGGCGGGTTCGCCAATAATGGGTGACACGGGGTCCGCGAAGGTACGCAAAGCCGTCAAAAGGATTACATTTGCAAAGAGACGCAAGGCTGCCGGAGAGCGGCCTCGCCGCCTGAACGCCAACCCCCGAAATCGTGAGAAGTTCCTCCCTGAAGCGAAGCAAACCCTCATACTTCATGTCCATATTGGGCGTGGCACTGGTCCTTTTCCTGCTGGGCATCCTGGGCTGGATCGTGATCAACGCTTCCAAGTTGGAAAGTTTCTTCAAGGGCAATGTACAGGTCAACGCCTTCATACGTGAGGGCAGCCGCACGGCCGAGATGGAGGCGCTCAAGTCCTACATCGTCTCCAAGCCCTATGCCCGGCGGGTGGAATACGTGTCGAAGGACATGGCCCGGAAAAAATTCATCGGCGAGGGCAACGAGGACTGGAACAAGGTGCTCGACTACAACCCCCTGCCGGCCAGCGTCGACTTCTACCTCGACCCCGTCTATGTGAACCCCGACAGCCTGGGGGTCATTGTATCTGATATCCAGAGCCGTTTCTTCATCGTCAGCGAGGTTAAATACCCCGATGCCGTGGTCAGCAGCCTTGATGCCATTGTCCGGAAGATCGCCATCATCTTGTTGTCGATATCGGCCGTGCTATGCCTGATCGCCATCATACTGATCGACAACACCATCAAGTTGGCCATGTTCTCGAACCGCTTCCTGATCAAGACGATGCAGATGGTGGGCGCCACCCGCTGGTTCATTTCGAGGCCTTTCGACAAGCGTGCAGTCATCAACGGACTGGTGAGTTCCGGCCTGGCGGTCACAGGCATCCTGGCTATCATCTACCTGGTGGAGGGATGGTGGCTCCCGGAGTTGCGCGTACTCCGCGACACAGGGATGCTGGCAGTGCTCTGCCTGGTACTAGTGGCCATCGGCATTGGGATCACGTTCATCAGCACCCACCGGAGCGTCACCAAGTACCTGCGGATGCGGCTCGACGACCTCTACTGACGAGCGTCTCGGGGCAAAGGCCTATTTTGCACACCAATTTATGCACATGGAAAAGCAATCCAGGGAACTCTTCTCAAAGGAAAACCTCGTCTGGATGGGTATAGGCGCCTTACTGATGATTGCCGGCATCCTCCTGATGTCAGGCGGCAAGAGTCCCGACCCCACCGTCTTCGACGACAAGGAGGTGTACAGCGCTCGTCGCATTACCTGGGCGCCCATCCTGATCATCGCAGGACTTGCGACGGAAGTCTATGCGATCATGCGCGGAAGCCGTTCCTGACGCGGATACCCTCCTGACGCTTCCGTCCGTCATGCCATCCCATGCCGGACCCCTCCACATCCCACCGACATGAGCCCTTTCCAAGCCGTCATCCTGGCCGTCATCGAAGGCATCACCGAGTTCCTGCCGATCTCCTCTACTGGGCATATGGCTTTGGCGTCGGCCTGGATGGGGATACAGGACGATACATTCACGAAACTCTACGAGATCGTGATCCAGTTCGGCGCCATCCTCTCGGTGCTCGTGCTGTACTGGAGGAGGTTCATCGACCTGCGTTCCTGGAAATTCTACCTGAAGCTGCTCGTGGCCATCGTGCCGGCGCTGGCTTTCGGCGCCCTGCTCAAGGACCACATCTCGGCGCTGCTGGGCAAGCCGCTGATCATCGCCTCCATCCTGACGCTGGGCGGTGTGCTGCTGCTCTTCGTGGACAAGTGGTTTCGGGATCCCGTCATCACGCGGCAGGAAGGCATCGGCTACCGCCAGGCGCTATGGATCGGATGCTACCAGGTGCTCTCCGTCGTCTTCCCCGGTCTGAGCCGCAGCGCCGCCACCATCATCGGCGGGATGCAGCAGCGGCTCACGCGACCGGTGGCGGCCGAGTTCTCCTTCTTCCTGGCCGTCCCCACCATGTTCGCTGCCTCCGCCAAGAGCCTCTACGACGTCTACAGGGAGGACCCTGCCGTCCTGGGTACCGGCAACCTTTCCACCCTTCTGCTGGGCAGTCTCATCGCCTTTGTGGTTGCGCTCCTGGCCATCCGTTTCTTCATCGCCTACCTCAAGGTCAACGGCTTCCGCGTCTTCGGTTGGTACCGCATCGTGGCCGGGTTGCTGATGGCGGGCGTCTTCCTTGCCGGTCGCTGAGGAGGGCTTGTCGGTTTTTCGCTACCTTCCCTGTGGAACCCAACTCCGCAAGATGCAGCAGACGTCAAGAAGGCATGCCAGGGCATGGGCCATGTACGACTGGGCCAACAGCGCCTACAACCTGGTGATCACTTCGACGATGTTCCCCGCCTACTACGAGGAGGTGACCCGCTCGTCCGACGGCAGCGGCACCGTCGCCTTCCTCGGGATGCGGTTCGTCAACACCGCCCTGTACCAGTACGCGCTGGCCTTCGCCTTCCTGATCGTGGCCATCGCCTCGCCCATACTGTCCTCCATCGCCGACTGCAAAGGGAACAAGAAGCAGTTCCTCCGCTTCTTCTGCACGCTTGGTGCCGTGGCCTGCAGCGGCATGTACTGGTTCGATGCGTCGAACCTGGGCCTGGGCATCGCCTGCGTCGTCATCGCCTGCATCGGCTTCTGGAGCAGCTTCGTCTTCTACAACTCCTACCTGCCCGAGATCGCGGCCGAGGAAGACCGCGACAGGATCAGCGCGCAGGGATTCACCATGGGCTATATCGGCAGCGTCCTCCTGCAGCTCGTCTGCTTCGCCTTCCTCTTCAAGCCAGAATGGTTCGGGTGGCTGGGCGTGAAAGACACGGGTAGTGCGCTGCGCACCTCCTTCGCGATGGTCGGACTCTGGTGGTACGGCTTCGCCCAGATACCGCTCCGCATCCTGCCCGAGGGGACGCCGGGTCCCGCTCGCCCCGGCAGGAGCCTGCTCTCCAGCGGCTTCCTGGAGCTCGGCAAAGTGTGGCGGGAGCTGCGGCACCACCGCATCCTGAGGAACTACCTCGCCGCCTTCTTCTTCTACAACATGGGGGTGCAGACGGTGATGCTCGCCGCCACGCTCTACGGCAAGAGCGAACTGGCCATCCCCGTCGACAACCTCATCATCGCCATCCTGCTCATACAGGTGGTGGCCATCTTTGGCGCGCAGTTCATGTCGTGGCTCGCGTCCCGCATCGGCAATCTCGTTGTCATCATGCTGGCCGTCGTCTTCTGGGTCGGCCTCTGCGTGGCGGGCTACATGGTCCCGCGCGGCGACGTGCAGGCCTTCTACCTGCTGGCGTCGCTGGTGGGCTTCGTGATGGGCGGCATCCAGAGCGTCAGCCGCAGCACCTATGCCAAGCTCATGCCCGTCACCCACGACACAACATCCTGGTTCAGCTTTTACGACGTTACCGAGAAGATCGCCATCGTGATCGGCATGTTCAGCTTCGGCGCCATCACGGAGGCCATGGGCGGCTCGCAGCGGCAGTCCGTCCTCGCACTGGCGCTCTTCTTCCTGATAGGACTCGGACTGCTGGCCCGTACCCTGGCAGTATCCCGGAAAAACGCCTGACAGATGCAACTCTACACCATCGACACCGAAAGGTTCCGGCTCGACGGCGGCGCCATGTACGGCGTCGTCCCCAAGGTCATCTGGAACAAGACGGACCCGGCCGACGAGAACAACCGCATCGAGATGGCCATGCGCTGCCTGCTCATCGAGGACGGCGACCGCCTCATCCTCGTCGATAACGGCATCGGCGACAAGCAGGACCCGAAGTTCTTCTCCCACTACTTCCTCCATGGGCCCGACACGCTGCAGGGGTCTCTCCGGCGCCACGGGTTCGGATTCGACGACGTCACCGATGTCATCCTCACGCACCTGCATTTCGACCACTGCGGAGGGTCGGTGGTGCGCCGTGGCGACCGCCTCCTGCCGGCCTTCCCGAGAGCCCGCTACTGGAGCAACGAGCGCCACTGGCACTGGGCCGTACATCCCAACGACCGCGAGAAGGCCTCCTTCCTGAAAGACAACATCCTGCCTATCCGCGAGAGCGGCCAGCTCTCCATGCTGCCTGTGCCCACGTCCGGCACCGCCGCTTTTGCGCCCGGCATCGATGTCCGCTACGTCTTCGGCCATACCGACGCGATGATGCTGCCGCAGGTCAGCTACAAGGGCCGCACGGTCGTGTTCGCCGCCGACCTGATACCCATGGCCGGCCACCTGCCCATCCCCTACGTGATGGCCTACGACATGTTTCCCCTGACCACGCTCCGGGAGAAACGCGAATTCCTGGAGGAGGCCGTGGACAACGACTGGGTCATCTTCTTCGAGCATGACGCCCGCCACGAGTGCTGCACCCTGGAGCGTACCGAGAAGGGTGTGCGTATGCGGGAGGCATTCCCGCTGTCCGCCCTCTGAACGGCCTCAGTCTCCGTTGGCCAGCTTCGAGGTAAAAGGATGGCGCAGATTGTAGCAGCCCTTCATATCGACCTTCACGGAGCCCACGCTGATGGGGCTCTCGATGCGCAGGGGAATGCGGTTCCTGTCGTCGGAGACCCATACCGCCATCTTCTCACCCCCTGAGAAAAGGGTGCCGCTGATGAGCAACGGACTGAACTTGATCGCGCGGTAGCGTCCAAAGCGCGTTTTCACCACCTCCCTGCCCAGGTACCTTATGTACAGGGGGAACACCTCCTCGTCGATGAACATGTGGAAGGGCACCTTGTCGCCGGGCTTGTAGCGGTCGAAGTCGATGTTGCGCGCATAGTAGATCGCGCTGAGCACGTCCTGTACGCAGGGTGGGACGCTGTAGCTTCCCTTGGCGGTGACGGCGCGGTTGTTCTCCTGGTCGAAGTTGACGGTCTCCTTGATCGTGTAGCCGCCCTCGTAGACGTCGCGTAAGAATCGGTAGGGTCTGAGGGTGGCGGTGTCGATATAGGACTCGTACCTGTCGCGCACCTTGAATATCCAGTCGTAGTGGGGGTTCGAGACGCCCAGTCCGGTCAGGTGGTATGCGGGTCTGTTATTGAAGCTGGCCCGCTCAACGGTGAACGTGGCCTCTCCGGCGTCAACATAGATGCCGATCACGTTGTAGAATACTTTGAATACGACCTTCTCCCCATGTGCGAATGCCGTGTTGGAGATCCCGCAGAAGTCGTCGGGTGCGGTCTGTCCCGTCACGCAGGTGGACAGCAGCAGGGTGGCCAGGAACCGGTACATGCCCTGCAAAGGTAGTCACTGCCCCGGCGTGGGGGCGCGTTTCCGGCATCTTTGGGAAAGTTTCAACTTTCCCCGGGCCCGGCCACCCGCTCCCGGTGCAGGCGGATGCCCAGCATCAGTAAGGTGCCTGCCACGGCGGGCAGGGCCAGGTTCACCAGCCAGATGCCGGTGGTGGCGGCGCAGATCCCCAGGAGGTCGGTCGAGAAGGCGCCAAAGACGAGGAGGCTGTATTGCCAGCGCATGCCGAGTTCCAGCAGGGCGATGCTAGGCAGGACCGACATGAGGAAGAAAAAAAGGGCTACAGCCTTTATCTAAATACAGGAGCTTCTTTGATATTAGGCATACAAGGAAATAGAAATACAGAAACTGATTCTAGATACAGTGGGTATTATAAAGATTTATATGGCTTAACTATTAAAGAAAAT
>RGVM01000650.1 GCA_010027295.1 Chitinophagia bacterium | reverse complement strand
GTGTTCTATGAATTTTCCAATAGCATCCCCAATTCCATCGCTTCGGATCAGCCAATCTCGGTTTCACAGTACTTCACCACGCAGGGTTGTTCCGGAAACGCGACGAATTACGACCCAGACATGATTCTGCTCAACCCGGTGGAGCAGAATATTTCAAAAGTGACTCTAGTGAGTTCGAATCTGGTGGCGCCACAAGGCAGACAGCACCATATTCATGTGATCATTCCCAAGGGAGGGACCGGCATGTCTTCTTTTAAGATCGACGGCAATACCATACCGGCGGCTGACTGGGTCACACACCCGTCAAATGCCTCTTTTGCCTATGCCTACCTCGACAGCGTCTCCCAGGGGTATCACACCTTATCATCTGATTCCAGCTTCAATGCGCTGGCATATGGATACGCCAATGCAGAAAGTTACGGCTATTCAGCCGGCGCCAACGTCAAGGACCTCTACCAGTATGTATCGGTGGAGACACCCGGTGCGACGGTCAAGTTCCCGACGACCTGCCGCAACACGCCCTTCTACTTCTCGATGACCTTTCCCTACAAGCCCACCAAGCTGCAATGGGTCTTCGGAACGGCCCTCAACACCGCCGGCATCGCCGACACCACCCTTACCAACCCCATACCCTCCGACAGCACAGTCATCAACGGACGAAAGGTCTACAGCTTCAAGCTCCCCCGTCAGTACTCCGTCCCCAACGTCGGCCTCTACCCTATCCGGCTCATCGCCAACAACCCCACTCCCGACGGCTGCAGCGGCGAACAGGAGGTCAACTTCGACTTCGACGTCCTCCCCAACCCCATCGCGGGCATGAACGCCCCCAACGCCTGCATCGGACAGCCCGTCAACTTCACAGACACCACCAAGGGCTTCGGCAGGAGCCTCATCAAGTACATCACCTACTTTGGCGACAACACCTCCTCCAACATCCTCAACCCCTCCAAGACATACACCGACACCGGTAACTACAATGTCAGGTACGTCGTCACCACTGACGTCGGCTGCGTATCCGACACCTTCTCCACCACAGTACGCATCCGGCCCCTCCCTACCGCCACCCTCTCCGGAACCGACTCCGTCTGCCTCAACGCGCCCCAGCCACGCATCCTTTTCCAGGGAAGCCTCGGCCTGCCACCCTACACCTTCTCCTACAACGTCAACGGTGGCGCCGTGCAGACCGTGACCACCTCCGCCAGCACCGACACCGTCTCCATACCCGTACCCACCAACACCGCCGGCGTCTTCGCCTACAACCTCGTCGCCGTCAGGGAGGGCAGCCCCAATGGTTGCAATCAGACGCAGACCGGAACCGCCACCCTCACCGTCCTTACCCGGCCCGCCGCAACCATCTCCGGCACCACCGCCGTCTGCCACAACGCCGCCACACAGCCCTTGGTCACCTTCACCGGATCCGACGGCATAGCACCCTACACCTTCACCTACACCCTCAACGGCGGCACTGCTCAGACCCTCTCCACATCCTCC
Source organism: Chitinophagia bacterium (assembly GCA_010027295.1). Classification (GTDB taxonomy): domain Bacteria; phylum Bacteroidota; class Bacteroidia; order Chitinophagales; family Chitinophagaceae; genus Pollutibacter. The sequence continues at coordinate 70 of RGVM01000650.1, read as the reverse complement.
ACCGCAAGCTCCGTCACACTCCCAGCTCCCACCTCCGCCGTGGGAACCTTTACCTACGCGCTCGTTTCCG
>RGVM01000649.1 GCA_010027295.1 Chitinophagia bacterium | reverse complement strand
GACCGCATCTATGAGGCGCTCCCTATGGGACTGCAGCGCGTCGCGCCAGCCCTGCAGGGCAGCCACGCGCTCCTCCACGGACTTACGGGACCATCCGGGCTGCTGCGCGCGCATGGATCCGCAGAGGGCTTCCACCTCCGATGGGGAGGGTAACGTGAACGCATAGTCGAAAAGACCCGTCCGGGGATTCCTGACCTGGCGGACCTGCTGAGGCACGGGTGGAAGGCTGGTCTGCATGCGGGGGTTTGTCAGGGTATGACGCCCTTCTCCCGCAGGGTGTCGATCGCGCGCTGCTGGGTACGGAGAAACTGCGCACGGCCCGGAGCGGCATCGGCCAGCGAGTTGGCGGGATATACGGGCCTTGTGTACTCGGCGGCGAAGAGTTCGTTGCGCTGGCGACTGAGGAGGTTGGGCATGCCGGGCCGGGCCCTGTACTGACGAAGCGCTTCGATGTGAATGGGGGCGCTGGCGGCCATGCTCTCTCCGAAGCCTGCCTCGCACATGCGGGAGCCGGCATAGTTGACCAGCTGGGAATGTCCGTCGGTGGACTGTGCAGGGATGTCGCAGTCCAGGATGCCGGCCGAGTTGGCAGATACCACGTAGGCGAGGTTCTCCGTGGCACGGGCCAGCTTGGCGATGTTCTTCTGCGACGGCATCAGGCTGCCGATCTCGCTGGTGGGGTGCAGGAACACTTCGGCGCCGCGAAGGGCCAGGCAGCGGGCGATCTCGGGATAGAGGATCTCCTCGCTGGCGATGCAGGCGAGGTTGCCGAGTTCGGTACGGGCCACCGGGAAGAGCGCGTCGCGCCCGTAGATATCGAGGTACCTGTCAAGCACGTCATGCGGCGTGGCCGTATAGAGGGAGTTCAACCTACGGTAGCGCAGGATCATCCTTCCGGCGGGGTCGAACACGAAGCAGGCCTGGAAGAAGAGCTCCGGGAAATGAGGATCGCATTCGTAGGCGTTGCCGCAGAGAAAGATGCGATTGTCGGCCGCGATACGTGCGATCGCATCGTATTCCGGACCATCGGGTTGCAGGCAGGCCTTTGTCTGCCATTCCTCTACCCCCTCCCCCATCGGGAATCCTGTGAGGAAGTATTCGGGAAGGACGACGAGCCTACAGTCAGGGCCAATGAAGGTGCAGGAGGCCTTTACCTGGGCTGCCACCCTGCCGATGGAGGCCCGGATGGCTTCACGGGCATGCGCCGCGCCGAGACGGTTGACGGCACGCGCCGTAAGCTGCAGCGCGAGGGCGCGGTAGGGAGCGACTGGAGGCCATTCGGGTTTGTCGGGAACGGGTTCCGCCATTTGTGTAATTTAGTTAACTTTATTAACCATGAGGCCTCTCCGATGAGATTTTCGGCTTTCCGCAATGTATCCAATTCCCGCATCATGAGCATGAGACTCTCCACGCTCCCGCTATTACTGATCGCCACGTATGTGCAAGCCCAGCAGAACCTGGGTATGCCCATTCCCAACACCAGCATCAGCGGCGTCTACGAGGTGATAGTAGGCACGTTGCAGCCGGCCGAGTCGATTCGCTACTTCGGCGAGTTCGGCTT
>RGVM01000648.1 GCA_010027295.1 Chitinophagia bacterium | reverse complement strand
GTCGAGGTGGTTGGTGGGCTCGTCGAGGAGGAGGAAGTTGGCCTTCCCTACGATGGTCTTGGCGAGCGCTACTCTTGCCTTCTCGCCACCGCTGAGTACGCGTATCCGCTTGTCGGCATCGTCTCCGCTGAACAGGAAGCACCCTAGCAGCGTCCTCAATTCCATCTCCGTCTTCTGGCTGCCGGCAAGGAGCATCTCCTCGAGGATGGTGTTCCCCAGATGGAGCGCCTCCAGCTGGTGCTGAGCGTAGAAACTCTGTGTCACGTTGTGGCCGGGGATCCGATCCCCGTCGAAAGCCTCCATCCCCGATACAATCCGCAGGAGGGTGGACTTGCCCTTGCCGTTAGCTCCGATGAGGGCGACCTTGTCGCCTCGTTCGATCTCGGCGGAGGCGTTGTCCAGGATGGTTAGGTCACCGAAGCGTTTACTGACGCCACGGAGCGTGGCGATGGTCCTTCCGGGAGTCCGTTCCACCTGGAAATTGATGCGGATGCTGGGTCTCTCCAGGCTTGCCTCCTCGAGTCTTTCCAGCTTCTCCAGTCGTTTGATGATGCTCTGCGCCTGTGTGGCCTTGGAAGCCTTGGCCTTGAAGCGCTCGACGAACCGCTCCTGCTGACGGATATAGTCCTGCTGGTTCTCGAAAGCCCGCTGTTGCAGTTCCATGCGGAGGGCCTTCTCTGTCTCGTAGTGGTCGTAGTCGCCGGGATAGATGTGCAGCTGCTGCTGATAGAGTTCGACGATCTTCGTGACCATGCGGTTCAGGAACCACTTGTCATGGCTGACGATGACGACGGATCCCTGGTAGTGCGTCAGGTATTTCTCCAGCCACTCGATGGAGGGCAGGTCGAGGTGGTTGGTAGGCTCGTCGAGCAGCAGCAGGTCGGGTTTTTGCAGGATCATCTTGGCCAGGAGGACGCGCATGCGCCAGCCGCCGCTGAACTGTCGGTAGGGCCGCCCGTGGTCGGTGTTGGAGAAGCCGAGTCCCTGCAGCACCTCCTCCGTCCGGTGCCGGATGGTGTAGCCGTCGAGGGTGTCCATCTCCTGCAGCATGTCTGTGTAGTGGTGCAGCTTCTCCTCGTCGTAGTTCTCCTCAAGCTCCTTTCCGAGCCTTTCGATGTCGGCCTCCAGTTTGAGTACCCTCTCGAAGGCCCCCATGGCCACGTTCAGAATCGTGTCCTGTGTCTCGAAGGCGAGAAGGTCCTGGTGGAGGTAGCCGATGGTGGTCCCTCGGCTACGCTCGACCGTTCCCTCCGAGGGCGAATATTCGCCGACGAGCAGCCGGAGCAGGGTTGATTTGCCTGTTCCGTTGTAGCCGATCAGTCCTATCCGCTCATTGGGTTGGATATGCCATGTGGCATCCCGCACGATCGTCCGGGCGCCGAATTCGAAAGTCACGTTCTGAAGTCCTGCCAGCATACGGGGCTTGGGTTGTGCGCCGCAAAGGTACGCTCCCTCTTCTTTCGGCCGATGGCTGTACTTTTGCCGATATGCGTTTGATCTACTTTACCTTCTTGATCCTCCTCGGATACTTCCTTTACGGCTGCGCCAGCGGCTCCGAAACCTCA
>RGVM01000647.1 GCA_010027295.1 Chitinophagia bacterium | reverse complement strand
ATGTGGCCGACAACGACCTGGCACTGGGTCGCATCCTCCACTTCCTATCCCGCACGCCATACTGGAAGAACATGCTCGTAGTGGTGACGGAGGACGACCCTCAGGGCGGCGTCGACCATGTCGATGCCCACCGTAGTATCCTCATGATGGCGGGGCCCTATGTGAGGCGGGGTTATGTCTCCCATACCCACGCCAACTTCGGGTCGATCCTGAAGATGATCTACAACATCCTCGGAGTGCCCTATGTCAACCAGTACGATGTGACCGCCACACACCTGGGCGACTTCTTCACGTCCAAGCCCGATTACAGTCCCTACACGCTGACCTTCCCCGACCGACGCGTCTTCGACCCCAAGGTCGCCATGCGCCGCTACGGACGCGAGACGGACTGGAGGAAGGTCATGAAAGGCCCCGAGATGGACGACGAGGACGACCAGCGCCAACGTCACCGGCAGGGGGAGAACTGAGCTGAGTTTCGATGTCTTGTACAGAAATAGGCGGGGCCGGAGATGAATATCCCCGGCCCCCTTTTCCGTTACGCACCCCGTGCGTCTGGGTTATCTCCTCCGATCGATTTGATACGGACGTTCAGCCTGCGAAGTTTGGGAATGGATATGAAGTCTGCGTGAACCTGTGAATCCTGCACATGAAGCAATGTTTAAATTTTTCGCATGCTTCAGATCAAATCGGTGCAATTCGTACCTTAACTGCTCGCTCGATTCGGATGGCTGACCATGCCGTGAGGCATCCGGGTGTCGCTGAACCTTTCAAACGACCATCTATATGAGCTTCTCCAAATGTTGGCTTGCTGTAACAGCCCTTTCCCTGACCCTTTCAACCTCCCTATTCTCCCAGCGCGTGGTGTTGCCCAACGGCTGGTCGCTCACGCCGGCTGGGAAATCGTTCCCGCTGGGCGACCTTCCCCTGAACATGGCCGTGAGCCGTTCGGGTCGATACATCGCCGTGACGAACAACGGGCAGAGCGTGCAGCAGCTGCAGATGGTCGACGTGAAGCAGCAACGGGTCATTGACTCGCAGGTCCTCGCCAAGTCGTGGTACGGGCTGAAGTTCTCCTCCGACGACCGGCAGCTGTACGTCTCCGGCGGGCATGACAACCGCATCCTACGGTTTTCAGTGAACGAGGGAAGGCTGAAGGCCCTGGACACGTTCGTGCTGGACAAGCCCTGGCCCGTGCGGGTGGGACCCGCCGGCATCGAGCTCGATGAGAAGCGGCGCAGGCTCTATGTGGTGACGCGAGAGGACAGGATGCTGTATGTGCTCGACCTGGACACCAAAAAGGTGACGGCGCGTTACGGCCTGGATGCGGAGGCCTACGACTGCAAGCTGTTGGCCGACGGGCAGGAGCTCTTCATCACCTGCTGGGGTTGCAACAAGCTTTTGCGTTTCGACCTGGTCGCCGGCCGTTGGAAGACGCCGGTCACCGTGGGCGACCATCCCAACGAGATGCTGCTCGCGCCGGGCGGCAGGTTGCTGTATGTGTGCAATGCCAATGACAACAGCGTGTCGGTGGTGGAAGTGTCCTCGGGCCGTGTGATAGAGACCCTGGATGCGGCGCTCTATCCCAA
>RGVM01000646.1 GCA_010027295.1 Chitinophagia bacterium | reverse complement strand
CCTACCGGTTTTTGGAAGGTCAGCCGCCATGGTTGTTCAATCGGCTGCGCTTCTCGTTGGCACATGAGCTCGGTCACATCCTGCTTCACCAACAAAAGGCTGGAGACCTGCACTTCAAAACGCTGGAGGACTACTGGGCATGGATGCGCCGGTATGAGGCGTCTCGGTACGGGCTTGAGTGGGAGGCGAACGAGTTTGCCGGACGTCTGTTGATTCCGCTCGATCATCTCCGAACGGATTTCGATGTCTTTGTTCAGGGGGTATGCAAGTCATTCCCGGTATGGTGGGCCAACAGCAATCTGCGGGAGGCGCTGTGTAGCCAACTGGGGGAGAGTTACGGCGTCCATAAAGACGTGATTTCGTGTCGGCTCGACCGTGAGGAGCTCTGGCCGAATTCCTGATTTCAATCGGTCCTCCCACGAAGGAATACCCTGCGCTCACAGCATCCAACGGGGTTCAACCATTCCATTCCAGCAGGGAAACCTGCGTGCTCCGAATTGAGGAAAGTCCAAGCGTTCCTTATGCCGGGCATCCCGTACCTCCTAAATTGTGGGTGGGCCATGGGGACGGAGGCACGGCTCAACCGTTCGCGAGGGCTGGACGGCGAGTCGGAAGATTCGCGGCCGGGCCAGCCGCGCTCCTTTGCCCACCACCGCGTGACGCACCGCCTTGGATCTGAACCCCGTTTCCGGACTTGGCCGGGAATGAGGATCGGGACACGCTCATCTGCATGTTCCCCTGCGAGATGAATTCCGGCCTGTGGCGCGTCCGGATGCGCCGTTGGTCCCTTGGTTTTCTCCTGATCGTGTTCCTCGGCCGGATGGAGGGGGCGGACCTGACGCGGGCGGCGGTGGTCCTTCCGAAGGATTTGTCGGCGCGCGGCCGCAAGGCGGCGACGGTGTTGGTGGAGGAAGTGGAGCGTCGTTCGGGGGTGCGTTGGCCGATGGTGACCGAAAAACCTGCATCGGGTGTTGTGCCGGTGCGTGTTGGATTCAGGGAAGCCGGAGGTGCCGCGCCGGCCGAGGGGTATCGGGTGCGCGTTGAGGTGAAGGACGGCGCCCCGGAGGTGTTCGTACAAGGCAACGATGAGCGGGGAATCCTGTTCGGTGTCGGACGGTTGCTGCGTTCCCTGCGGATCGAACGGGGACACGTCGCGGTGGATGACGGTTTCGGGGTGGAAAGCGCGCCGAAGTATCCGTTGCGTGGACATCAACTCGGTTATCGGCCCAAGTGCAATTCGTACGACGCGTGGGATCTGCCCGTATGGGATCAGTACATCCGTGAGCTGGCGCTGTTCGGCTGCAATGCGATCGAGTTGATCCCCCCGCGTTCGGACGACGACGCGCAGAGTCCTCATTTTCCCCGGCCTCCGATGGAAATGATGGAGGGCATGTCGCGGATCGCGGACGAATACGGGATGGACGTGTGGATCTGGTATCCGGCGATGGATGCGGACTATGCCGATCCGAAGACGGTGCAAGCGGCGCTGCTGGAGTGGGACGAGGTGTACCGCAGGTTGCCGCGGATCGATGCCGTGTTTGTGCCGGGCGGAGATCCCGGCCACACCGAGCCGGGCGTGCTGATGCGGT
>RGVM01000645.1 GCA_010027295.1 Chitinophagia bacterium | reverse complement strand
AGCGTTTCGCCGCCGGCGACATCGTCCCCGAAATCCAACGGCTTGCAGCCGAACGCCGGATACCGGTCAACATCGTGCCCGCCGAGAAACTGCGCACCCTGACGCGGGCCAACCACCAGGGCGTCGTGGCCCTCACCACCCTTATCACATACGTCGACCTCCAGCAGACGGTCGACCATGTCACCTGGCAGGGTACCGCTCCCCTGTTCCTCATGCTGGACGGCGTCACCGACGTCCGGAATATTGGCGCTATCTCCCGCTCCGCCCGCTGCTTTGGCGCGCAGGCCCTCATCATCCCCGACAAGGGCGTCGGTGCCCTCAACGAGGATGCCGTCAAAGCCTCCGCAGGGGCCCTCCTACACATTTCCGTCGCCCGTGTGGCAAGCCTTCTCAAGGCCGTGGACACCCTCCACCTCAACGGATTCTCCGTCTTCGCCAGCGACATGCGGGCCGACCGCACGCTCTCCGCCCTCGACCTCACAGGCCCATCCTGCGTCATCCTGGGTAGTGAGGACAAGGGCATCCAACCCTATCTCCTCAAGGCCGCCGACGCCCGCTTTCGCATCCCCATGCAAGAAGGGTTCGACTCGCTCAATGTCAGCGTCTCCGCAGGTATCATGCTGAATGAAGCATTTGCCCAGCGCAACCGTATACCCTGAAGGACATCCGTTCGGTAAATCCACACAACCGTCAGGACCCATCGATGCAGTTCCACATCCCACTGGTGCCGCCGCCCGCCGCTGTCCGCATCGACCTCAGGCATCCCATCCTGCTCGCTGGCTCCTGCTTCACGGAACACATGGGCGAAAGACTCCGGAATCACAAATTCAAAGTGCTGGAGAATCCCAATGGCATCCTTTTTAACCCCCACAGCCTGGCCATCTCGCTCCGCAGGATCCCGGTAGCCAAGCCCTATGCCTCGGATGACCTTTTCCATCATGATGGGCTCTGGGCCAGCTGGGACTTCCACGGCAGATTCGCTCACCCCGACCCGCAACAGGCCATGCTGGCCATGAACACATCCCTCTCGCAGGCCCATGCATTCCTCAAGGGATGCCGATGGGTGCTCCTCACCCTCGGCTCCGCCTTCGTGTACCGGCTTGCGGACGGGCGGGTCGTCGCCAACTGCCATAAGGTCCCTGCCCAACACTTCACCCGCTCCCTCCTAACCGCTGAAGAGACTTTGCACTGTCTGTCCGACATGATCTCCGAGCTCTCCGCCTTCGTCCCCGGCATCCGGTTTCTCATTACCGTAAGTCCCGTCAGACACCTTCGAGACGGCTTCGTAGACAACAACCGCAGCAAGGCCGTCCTCATCACCGCTGCCCACGCCCTCTGCGAAAAACACGAAAACGCAACCTACTTCCCGGCCTACGAACTCGTCATCGACGACTTGCGCGACCACCGCTTCTACATGGAAGATATGGTCCATCCCAACCACCTCGCCACGGAATACGTCTGGGAGCGATTCTCCACCGCTCACATATCACCCACGAGCCGAGAGGCTATGAAGGAAATCGCCCGGTTGCGAGCCGCCATGTCCCATCGTCCCCTACATCCCGACTCGGCCCCCCACGCTTCGTATCGAC
>RGVM01000644.1 GCA_010027295.1 Chitinophagia bacterium | reverse complement strand
CGGGGTTTCGACTGGGAGAACGGCAGCGCCGACGGCTACGCCGACGCCATCGAAGGGACCCTAAACCTCCACCAACGCGTGGAGATGCCCGGCGTGGCCGACTGGATCGATTCCGAGACCCGCATCCTGTGGTCCATGCAGAAGCCCGACGGCATCATCGAGGGATGGCACGGTGACGGGAACTTCGCCCGCACCACCGTCATGTACGGACTATGGAAGACAGCCGGCGTGCAGGCGACCCGCTGGGACAGCAGCCTGCTGCTCGGCGCCACCCGCCACAACGACGCCCTTCGCCTGGTCATATCCTCCGAAAAGCGCTGGCGCGGCCGGCTCCGCTTCGATATTCCTCGGCACCGGGAACACCTGCACCTGCCCTCGGACTATCCACGTATCAACCAGTTCCCCGAATGGTTCACGGTAACGAATAGCCGAAGCTATGAAGTGAGGGACCTTCTGACGGGGCGCGTCCGAAAGGTCTCCGGACGCCGTTTGGCGCGCGGACTGAGCCTTCGTTTGCCACGGGGCGGCCAGCGATACCTCGAAGTGCGTTGAATCAGACCCTCTCGGGGTGCGGGTGCTCCCAGGGCTTCCGATAGCTGCGCTGCAGCAGGGCCGTCGCTGCCGGGTCGCCGGTCACGATGCGGCGCTGCGGGTCGTACGAGAGCCCCCGGCCGAGCTGCATGGAAAGGTTCGCCAGTATGCAGCTGGCAGTGGAAATATGCCCCTCCGCGAGGTTCGAGACGGGACTGCCGCCCGTATCGATGCAGTGCAGGAAGTCGCGCATATGGGCGCGGGTGGCCGAGGCCACGTGGAGTTCGATATCTTTCTCCGTGACGTCTTCCGGGTACTTCTCCCGTTCGTAGAGCGCCTCGCCGCGGATGCGCTCGCCCTTGCCCACGGGGATGAAGTCGTAGCGCGTGGTGCTGCCGCAGAGGGTCCCCTTCTCGCCGTACAGCTTGAAGCCCCAGGGGTAGTCGGGGTCGGGGGCCGTGCCCCAGCTCTTCATCTCCCAGGTGCAGTGCAGGCCCTCGTGTTCGAAGACGGCCGTCTGTGTATCGGCGATGTTGCTCTTGCCGGTGTGGGTGCCGTAGATGCCGCCTGTCGCGTGTACGCGGGTGGGCCATCCGAGTCCGAGCATCCAGCGCACGGTGTCGTACATGTGAACGCACATGTCGCCGGTGATGCCGTTGCCGTACTCCATGAATGCCCGCCACCAGCCGCGGTGGGGCAGTCCGTCGTAGGGGCGCAGGGGGGCCGGCCCCGTCCACATCTCGTAATCGAAATGCGCCGGCACTTCTTGTACGGGCGGGTTGGCGCCGTTGCGCATGTGGTAGTGGCAGAACATCTCGGCATGGTGGACCTTGCCGAGGAGCCCGCTGTCCAAGAACCGCTGTTTGGCATCCACCAGGTGGGGCGTGCTGCGCCGCTGAAGGCCCACCTGTACGACCCGACCGTACTTCCGCGCAGCGGCCAGCATGGCCTCGCCCTCAAGCACATCCACGCTGATGGGCTTCTGCACATAGACGTTGGCACCCTGTCGAAGGGCTTCGATGGCCTGCAGCGCATGCCAGTGGTCGGGTGTGCCGATGA
>RGVM01000643.1 GCA_010027295.1 Chitinophagia bacterium | reverse complement strand
ACTACGAACAATGGGAACCTGTCTTTGACCTCGCCCGAGGCACGGTTCGGTTCCCGTTCGATGATCTTCCTAGGAGTTGTTGCATAACACACGACTCTACAGCGTATGCTCCGGGTGTGTGGTCACAGGGCCGTTACCCTTATACGCCCTGCGCCCCCCGTATTACGGGTTCCCAAGCACGCTTGTTTGAGGAGGAATATGGGCCTGACGTTAGGCCCGAAGATGATCCAGTCTTCAGTAACGCAGCTCCCCCCACGGAGACTGACGAATACTGGTGTTCGCAGTTTGCGGCCAACGAAACCGAGCTACCTGCCGGTCGACAACGTGACGAAACACCTGCTCGCTTTATCCGCGCCGGCAATTTTGGTGATAGCGACTCATGCATTCCTGGTGGGGAACGGGGTTTTGCCCGCCACATCCATGGTTTACTCAACTTCGAAGTGGCCGTCTGCGACGCCGCAGGTTGTGCACTGCGAGGACCAGACGATCTCCCCGTAGGATTCACCAGCGCCATCTGTCGCTGGAATGGGTCTGACCCCAACGTCTACCCAGTCGATGAGTGGCTACCCGAGGGGTGGTTCACCGATGCTGACTCTAACGACAGCCACCTATACGCCCCACTCCCAGCTACGCGGCTGGCAGCCATTGAATCCCAACACGTGCCGTGTTGGGACGATGGTCGGGGACGAAGGCACCGCAACGTGTCTCACCAACACGACGATGTGGCGCCAATCCAATTTGGCGACTGGTGCCTTCCAGTCAGCCTATGGGAAATGGGTCCCCCTATTCCCCCTCATGTTCTGCCCCAAATTCCACCGTACGCGACTCGTAACTGCCGAACCTCGGAACTTGGGGCAGGCGGAGCGGTTGGCCCTCCGCAAAGCCCCCCAACAGAGACGGCCAGCGCCTCTCTGGGTGCCACGGCGACCTCCTACAACGTGGATGTCCTCCGTAAAAGCCCGGTCATTATCAACGAGGCGTTTTTCGCTCGTTGGGACCGGACAGATTGTGTCACGCCCGGCACAATGTGGTTTGGTGTCAACCGTAACCAGGATGGCCAGTACCCCTTCATATCACAACGGTGGGATGAGGTGATGCACCTAGTCAGCGACTGGGATCCACTCAGCAAACGCCGTCGTTTTCTCGACGGGGTACGCTTTAAGGGTGGGTTCAAACGGGCACGACAAGCATGGCGTACACCTTGCCCACCGTCCCTCACCGCGCGGCTACGGGCAGGAGCAACCCGGGCCGCACCTGTGCGATACTATGTGATACGAATCGGAACCCACCCGGCCACCGGGGCGGTGTTTGAACAGTATATTACGGCTGATGAGTCGGTTTACCGTGCGCTGCGCACCGATCACCGATCAGTCGGGGCTCGTTTCGATTGTTTCGATTCCGCGCAAGCCTATGCGCATTTACAGCCCCGGGATGTTCCTCCATCCAGTATATACCCCGAGTTCCAAGTGGCTCTCGGACCAAACAATGCATGGTTAGACTTCCATGCTAACCGTGCGTGGGAATACCGCGCAGCGTGGGGGAATCGTTATTCCCTTACGGCCGACATCAACGCCGTCTCTGAGGACGGTGG
>RGVM01000642.1 GCA_010027295.1 Chitinophagia bacterium | reverse complement strand
ACTTGTAGGCTTCGGCCAGCGAGAGGTAGTTGGCCAGGAAGAAGGGCGCCAGCCGGCGGACCTTCTCGAAGCAGTCGATGGCTTCTGCCAGGGAAGCCTTGGGAAGGGCGCCGGTGGCGATGCGGATGGCGGCCTTCTCGGGGGTGCCGAGGGCGCTCACTTCCTGGTGCCAGCGACCCAGGGTGTAGAGTGTCTTGACGTGGTCGGGGTTACGGCGAAGGGCCGTGTCGGCATGGTCGCGGATGCGCTGGACGGTGGCTACCTTTTCCCGGACCGACATGACATCCATCATTCGGCTGAGGGCCAGGGCCATGGCGTAGTGGGCATCCGGCGAGAGGGAGTCGATATGGCGGGCTTTCTCCGCCTGTTCGAGGGCGAGGGTGAGGTATCCCTTTTTAAGGTCCTTGTCGGTCTGACGCATGCCCAGGGTGCAGTTCATCTCGACATTCTTGACAAGGGTGCGCAGGTGGGCCGGTGAGAGTTTGATCGCTTCGCGGTATTTCTGGAAGGCCTCTTCCTCCTTGAGTGCCTTTTCGAGCTTCTCGCCTTCATCTATGAGGTATCCGACCTCCTGTGCGGCGGCAAGTTTCAGGATGGTGAGGAGCAGGGTGAGCAGGAAGGCTGTCCGGTATGTCATTCCATGTCGAATTTCCGCCGGTAGGCGATGCCTACGCGCCCTTCGAAGGTAGGAATGGGCGGGGAAGTCTTTTCGATTGAAATGTTAATTTCCGAGATGTGCGGGAAGGCTGTCCGGATGCGCTCGGAGAGTTTCATGGCGACGGTCTCCAGCAGGTCCTCCGCCTCGGCCATCGTCTGTCTGAAAATCGCATATATGACGGTATAGTCGATGGTTTGGCCGATTTGGGTGACCATCCCCTTCGCAGGGTACGAGAGGGTGATATCGGTCCGGAACTCCTGTCCCATCCTGCGTTCCGAGTCGTGCACCCCGTGATGGGCGTGGCATCGCAGATCCGAGAGTCGTATCTCCATCATGGCGTTCATTCGTATCGGATTCCTTTGGAGCGGAGCCAAGCCGGCAGGAATCCGCCTTCGTTGGGGATGTGTCCGCCGGCATAGCGGAAATTGGTGAATACCGAGTCGGCGAGGTGTATGAGGACGATGTCGGGGATGGCTTCGCCGGTGGTCTCGTCGATGCTGAGGAGGCCCAGGACGAAGGCATTGTCGGACACCCAGTCGGCCGTCTCCACGAGTTGTGAGGGTCCGTTGAAGAGCAGCTGTCGGGCGGTAGCCGACCGGCGGTCCAGCAGCCTGACCATCTGGTCGGGTCCGCCGCCTTCCAGGACGGTGCGGCCCGAGGCGTCTCGGCGGACGAGGTGGTCGTAGGACCAGATATCGATCGCGAGTGAGCTGTCGGGCGACCAGGCGAGTACGGGCGCCAGCAGGCGCAGGGTGCCCGTATCGGGGGGAGGGCAGGCTTCCAGGCTGTCGATGCGCAGGTTGATGCCGGAGGCGAGGAAGGCGTTCCTGCGGAAGGCCGTGTCGGTCCTGCGGTAGTGGGCCAGCCAGGCGTCGAGGGCGGGGGCCTGGACGGCATCGAGGGTGTCGCCCTCGGCGTAGGCCGTCGGCGAGGTGCGGGGCCCCTCCCCTTCTGTGCCGCTC
>RGVM01000641.1 GCA_010027295.1 Chitinophagia bacterium | reverse complement strand
TGGACACGGGAGAACATGCCCGAGATCATGGCCAAAGCCAACGGCACGACGTTCTTGGAAATCTCGAAGACGAACTTTCGGCCCATCAACGCATTGATTCCCGACGAGAAGGTGCTGGCACGATTCGTCTCACAGGTCGAGCCTCTCTATCAGCGGATGTCAGCGAACCTGCATGAGTCGGCCACACTCGTCGCGATCCGTGATTGCCTGTTGCCGAAGCTGCTGTCGGGTGAGATCAGCATCGAACAGCCTCTGGGAGATGAGCCATGAACTACTTCGAGGTGATCAAGGCCGCTCTCGACGCCCTTGTGGATGGGATTTGCCGTCACCGTAGCCTGAGCCGGCAGCAAGCCATGCGGATGGCCGCAGCACACCTTCAAACCATGAGTGCTGAGTGGTTCTCGGGCGACAAGCCGAACATCGTCTACGGCGACCCACTGTGTCGGTTCGCCTACCTGTATTGCCACACCGGGGTAAATGCGAACCTGTGCGAGGTCAGCATTCGCGACTCCGCACAGGTCGCAGACCTGATCGAGCGACGACTGGATGATGCTGGGGAACTCAAGGTTTGCGCGTTTGGTGGAGGACCGGGAACCGAACTGCTTGCCCTGTCGAAGCACCTGTGCAACACCCGACGCGGAAGACCGCAGGGTGACATCAACTTCACGCTACTCGACCTCGTTCCCGAGTGGGCCGAAAGCTGGAACGCTCTGGAGAGCAACATCAAGGAGTGCCTGCGGGACCAGTTCGGCGAACGCCGGAACTGGCCGTTCACGATCAGCAAGACCTTCCAACCTTACGACATGACGAGGATCGAGCAGTACGCGAATCTCGGCCAGCTTTTCCGGCACGACCTGTATGTGCTGAACTACGTCCTGTCCGAAATCTTCACCGACCAAGACGCCTTCGCCCGGTTGGTGGCACGCATGGCCCAGGAGGCTCCTGCTGGAGCAATGTTCTTGATCGTGGATCGCGACCAACCCCGTGTCGTCGCCTGGGCGCGGGAACTCCTGGCCGCAGCCGGACTCAACGAGGTGCAATTCACCCAGACGAACAGCAACATGGACCTCGATGAGCGGCGGACCACGTTGATGGAGTACGAGCGAGAGATCAACCACCGTCCCCGGTTGACGTGGCGCGGGGCATTCTGGATCGTCGGGGTGAAGCCATGATCATCTCGGCCAGCTACAAGACAGACATCCCGACCTTCTACGGCGACTGGTTCGTGAACCGGCTGCGGGCCGGGTTCTGCAAGACCCTGAACCCGTACAACCGCCAGATCCAACGGGTGTCGCTGCGGCCCGAGGATGTCGAGGGCTTCGTCTTCTGGACGAAGAACGTCGGCCCGTTCATGGGGCATCTGGCCGAGGTGCGCCGCCTGGGCTTCCCGTTCGTCGTGCAGTACACCATCAACGGTTACCCTCGGGTGCTGGAACAGGCCGTCGTGGACGCCGCCAAGTCAGTCGAGCATGTCCGCCGGCTGGCCGAGCAGTACGGGCCGAGGGTTTGCGTGTGGCGGTACGACACCATCGTCAACTCGTCGGTCACGCCGCGCGAATTCCACGTCGAAACGTTTTCCCGACTAGCCCGCGAGCTTGAAGGGGCCACCGACGAGGTCGT
>RGVM01000065.1 GCA_010027295.1 Chitinophagia bacterium | reverse complement strand
AGTACTTCGCCTTGCGCTGCGGCATCAGCGGTCCCATCGTCTTCAACGTGGTCGCCGGCAGCGGTCCCTATACCGAGCAGCTCATCATGGGTCCCATCCAGGGCACTTCCGCCACCAACACGGTGACCTGGAACGGCAACGGCAACACGATCCAGTTCCTCTCGACGAGTTCCGACGAGCGCGCCACCATCAAGCTCAACGGCACCAGCTTCCAGGTCTTCGACAGCCTGCGCATCGTGGCTCAGGGCAGCACGACAACGGAGTTCGGCTTCGGGGTGCACCTGCGGAACAATGCCGACAACAACATCGTGCGCAGGTGCCGGGTCGAGGTCGACAAGACCCAGGCTTCCTCGAACTACGCCGGCATCGTCCTAAGCGTAGGTCCATCTCCCACGGCTTCGGGCGACAATGGCACGGATAACAACCTCTTCGAGCGCAACACCATCATCGGTGGCTATGTGGCCCTTCCCATCTATGGTGGTGCAGGCACCCCGATCGACAACAACCGTTTCGTGCGCAACATCGTTCAGGACTACTACATCGACGGTGCCGACATCTACTACGCCTCCAACCTGCTGCTGGACGGCAACGAGTTCAGCCGCCCGACGAGGACGGGTGCAACCACCTTCTATGCCGTCTACGCCCTCGGCGTGAACCCGGGCCTGAAAGTCGTGCGGAACCGCTTCCACAACCCCTTCGGTGCGACGCCGACCTCCACCAGCGGAGCCTATCCCATCTACGTGTCGGGCAACGACGCCGATGCCGCCAATCCCACGCTGATCGCCAACAACGCGATCTACAACATGAACGGCACGGGCATCATCTACGGCATCTATCTCAGCAGCTGCGACAACGTGAACGTCTATCACAACACGGTGGACATCTCGGCGACGACGGCCACCACATCGGCCTCCTACGCCTTCTACCATCCCTCCGCGGCCGTCGGTGTGAACCTGCGCAACAACCTCTTCACGCTGCGTAGGGCGGGCACGGGCCTGAAGTATGGCATCTACCTGGTCTCGGGCACGGATGTGAGTTCCAACAACAACGGGTTCTTCCTGGAGGGAGCCAGCATACACGTGGGCTACAACGGCTCGAACCGCACCACGCTCGCCAACTGGCAGGCGGCCACGGCGAAGGACGCCAACTCCGTCTTCGCGAACCCGCTGTACACCAACGTGGCCACCGGCGACCTGACGCCGCGCAGTCCGGCCCTCGATAACCGTGGCACAGCCCTGGCGTCGGTGGTCCCCACGGATATCATCGGTGCGGCCCGCAGCGCCACGGCGCCCGACCCGGGTGCATGGGAGTTCGCCATCCCGCCCTGCGTCGCTCCGCCGCCCGTGGGCAATGCCACCGCCACGCCGAACACCAACTTCTGCATCCAGACGCCCATCGCCCTCAACCTGACCGGTGTGACGGCGGGCTCCGGGCAGACCTATCAGTGGCAGTTCGCCACCAGCTCGACAGGGCCATGGAACAATGTGGGCAACCCACTGCTCTTCGCCGACACCACCGTCGAGGCGACCTCCTCGGGCTTCTACCGCTGCATCGTGACCTGTTCCGGTCAGTCGGCCACCAGCACAGCCGTGCAGGTGACCATGAACCCGCCCTTCCCCGGTGGCACATTCACCATCAACAACGCCCAGCCCACCACCTGGCCCACCGGCACCAATTTCAACAGCTTCAACGCGGCCGTGGCCGTCCTCCGATGCGGTATCTCGGCGCCGGTGACCTTCAACGTAGTAGCGGGCACCTACACCGAGCAGGTGATGATCAAGCGCATCACGGGCGCCTCCAACGTCAACCGCATCACCTTCCAGAGCGCCAACGGCGACCCGGCGTCGGTGACGCTGCAGGCCACGGGCACGACGACGAACAACTACGTGCTGATGCTCGACAGCGCCAGCTTCATCACCTTCCGCGGCATGACGGTCAACACCCAGAGCACTAGCTTCGCCCGCGGCATCGTGATCGAGAACACGGCCTCATACGACAGCATCCTCAACTGCCGGGTCAACGTGGCAGCGGCCACGGCCATCAGCACCAACCTGGCGGCCATATACAGTGAGAACCTGACTGGCCGCAACATCGTCATCCGCGGCAACACGCTCACGGGCGGCTCCTCGACGCTGAACATGACGGGCTCCACCATCCAGTATCCGCAGTATGTCAGCATCGACAGCAACACCGTGAACGGGGGTTGGGAGGACAACATCAACGTCCTCAACATGCTGTTCTCCTCGGTGTCCATGAACACGGTCAATATGGCCATGCCACGGAACAGCACCGCCTGGGGCATCTACGCGTCGAACCTCGACTCGGCCTACCGCATCGATGACAACATCGTCAACATCGGCGCCATGACCGTGACCACCTACGGCATCCAGCCCGTGGGCTGCGACGGGACCAACTACAACGGCAGCGTGTCCGGCAACCGTATCGTCTCGACCGCCCTGTCGACCGGTACGCTCTACGGCCTCTACCAAAGCTCCTCCACGAACAACTACACGGTCAACAACATCGTCAACACGCGTACCAGCGGCGCCACCAGCTTCGCCTTCTACAGTTCGGCAGGCACCGGAGCGCTCCGCATCTACAACAACAGCGTACGCAGCGCCTCCACTGCCACCGGCACCAACAACGTGGCGGGCTACTTCGCGCATACCAGCAGCAGCAGCGGCGTCGTCGACATCCGCAATAACATCTTCCTGCACGACGCCGGCGGCATCGCGGCCTTCCACAGCTCTACGGGTGCGATCTACAGCGACTTCAACCTGTACTTCACCACCGGCACGACGCTGATGCGGATGAACACGCTGAACTATGCGAGCCTCCAGGCCTGGAAGGATGCCGAGTTCTGGGACTACAACTCCCTTGTCATCCGTCCCGCTGTGGCCGGCAACCTCCTCCAGCCCGTCCTGACCGACTCGATGGTATGGGCCATGCACGGCCGAGGGGAACAGCGTCCGGGCAACGACCGCGACATCAACGGCCAGCCGCGTCCCACGACCCTGACGGCCGGCGTGCCCGACCTCGGCGCCTATGAGTTCTTCCCCACGGTGCCCCCGCCGCCGCTGTCCGGTGTGCCCGCCAACCCGGCACCCGGCTCCACGCAGGTCTTCTATTTCGGAACCGACACCGTCCAGAAGGTCACCTGGGTGCCCGGCTCCACCGTGCCCTCCTCCATACGCGTGCGCCGCTACTCGGGTGTCATACCCCCCGGCCTCTCCGCGGGCCAGAAGTCGATGTATTACTACAACGACGTCAGCACGACCGGCTCCACTCCGTCCAACTTCACCATGCAGCAGTTCTAC
Organism: Chitinophagia bacterium; assembly: GCA_010027295.1. GTDB lineage: Bacteria > Bacteroidota > Bacteroidia > Chitinophagales > Chitinophagaceae > Pollutibacter. Next base: position 6,042 of record RGVM01000065.1, on the reverse strand, counting down.
TACGACCCCTGGCTGCGTGACGTGGGTGACGAGCGTGCCGTCAAGCTGGCGAGGACCGTTGCCGCGGGCACGTGGCTGGTATCCGCCAACAGTCTGGTGGACGATTTCAGCAACACCATGACGGAGGGCAACCTCAACTTCATCGCCCGATTCACCGGATCGACGGACGGCGTGATTCCTCCCTCCTCGAGCAATGTCGCACCCAGTTTCTCGACAGACACATCCAACCGCGGCACGCGCTTCTGGGTGGCGTACGGCCACCACCAGGGCTTCAGCGGCAACTCACAGGTCATGCTGCTGTACCTCAGCGCCACCGACTCGTCCAACGTGACCGTCCGCATCAATGGCACGAACTGGACCCGGACTTACGCCATCCCTGCCAACACGGTGCGCGTCAGCGACCCGATCCCCAAGGCGGGCTTCGTGGATGCCCGTATCCTTGACGAGGGACTCTACAACCGCGGCATCAGCATCACGAGCGACAAGCCGATCGTGGCCTACGCCCATATCTACGACGGCTCCAACTCAGGGGCTGGCATGCTTCTACCCGTGGGCGCCTATGGCTACGAGTACAGCTCGCTCAACTTCAAGCAGTATTATGCATCCGACTGCTATTCCTGGACGATGGTGATCGCCGACCGCGACAGCACGCTCATCGAGATCGTGCCCGCCGTCACCACCAAGGGTGGCCGCCCGGCAGGGGTTCCCTTCCAGGTCTACCTGAACCGCGGACAGGTCTACAACGTGATGGGAACGACCAACGGCTCGGCCGGCACCGACATGACGGGCACGGTCATCCGAGCCATTCCCAACGCCGCCGGCCGTTGCTACCCAATCGCCGTATTCTCGGGCAGCAGCCGCACGGCCATCTGCTACATCTCCAACGGCGACAACTTCATCCAGCAGGTGTTCCCGCGCACGGCATGGGGCCAGAAGTACCTCACCTTCGCCACGGCGAACTCGAACTCGAACACCATCTACAACTCCAACATCTACCGGGTGATGGTGAAGGACCCCGCCACGCAGGTGCGCCTCAACGGAAGCCTGCTGAGTCCGGCGACGCTGCGTACCCCCGGCAACTTCTACGAGTTCAGCACCTCGGAGGGTTCCGGGCTCGGCTCGGCCGTCTATGTGGAGGCCAACCAGCCTGTGCTCATGTCGCAGTACATGGTGTCCACCAGCGCCAACGAGTGCCCCGGTGTCACGGCCTCCGGTAACGGAGACCCCGAGATGATGTACATCAGTCCGGTGGAGCAGGGTGTGAAGACCGTGCAGTTCTACAACACGAACAACCAGGCCATCACCAACAACTATGTGAACATCGTGGTGCCGACAGCCGGCCTCCCGAGCCTGCGTATCGACGGGGCGGCCACTTTCACCCATACCTTCCCGCATCCGGGCCTGCCGGGCTACACCTGCGTCAGGCAAAATCTGAGTGTGACACCCGGCCAGCACAACGTCACCTGCGACTCCGCCTTCACGGCCATCACCTACGGCCTGGGCAGCGTGGAGAGCTACGGCTACAACGCGGGCACGCTGGTGCGCAACCTGAAGGCGACCATGTCGTTCAATAACGTCTTCAACACGGCGGCCAGCAGCAGCTACACCTGCAAGGGGGCTCCCCTGCGCCTGCGCCTGGTCCTCTCGACGCGGCCGACGAAGATCGTGTGGAACATGAGCCGTGTCACCGGAGTGACGCCCAACGCCGACGTCACACAGGACAACCCCGTGCCCATCGACAGTACGGTCGTCAACGGACAGAAGCTCTACACCTACGTCCTGAACCAGGACTATGTCTTCAGCCAGACGGGCTTCGTGAACGTGCCTGTGACCATCTTCGACCCGAGCATCGAGGGATGTGGCGGATCCTTGGAACTCTCGATCCAGATCGAGGTCAGACCGACGCCCGTCACCAACTTCACCACCACCTCGAGTGGCTGCGTGGGTGACCCTGTGCAGTTCGCCGGCAGCTCGACGCCTTATGGAAGTGCCACCGTCAGCAGCTGGACCTACAACTTCGGCGATGGCAGCAACTCCACGCAGCGAAACCCGATCAAGACGTTCGCTACCGCCGGCACGTACAACGTGAACTTGAGGACAGTGATGTCCGACGGCTGTGTGGGCGACACAACCCGGCCTGTGACGGTGAACCCGCGGCCGGTGGTCGATATCCGCCAGGACACGGTCTTCGTTTGCAACGCAACCGCAGCCACCTTCAACGTGAACAATCCCGTGGCCGGCACCACCTACAACTGGTATTCGGCGGCGACGGGCGGCACCCTCCTGGGCACCGGCAACACCCTGGTGGTCAACAACGTCACCGGTCCCGTCAACGTCTTCCTCGAAGGGGTGGCCCTGGGATGCGCCAGCACCACACGCGACCGCGCCACGGCCGCCGTATGGCCGGTGCTTCCGAACCCCGTCGCTGTGGTAGACTCTGTGACGACCAACACCGTGTACTTCCGCTGGGCGCCGGTTCCCAATGCCCGCGGCTACGAGGTGACGACCAACGGCGGCACGACATGGACGGCGCCCTCGTCGGGCAGTACGGGCACGACCCACGTGGTGGGCGGCCTCTCTCTCGGCGCCACGGTGACGCTGCAGGTCCGCGCACTGGGAAGCTGCGTGCCCGCGGTCTCGGCACCTGTCACGGGTCAGACCCGCACCGACGAGATCTACTTCCCCAACGCCTTCTCGCCCAACGGCGACGGCAAGAACGATGTGTGGAAGGGCTACAGCAACGTGGTGCGCACCATTCGCCTGATGGTATTCAACCAGTGGGGCGAGAAGGTCTTCGAGTCGGCCGACCTGAATACCGGATGGAACGGCACGCAGGGCGGCAAGGCACAGCCGAGCGGCGTGTACATGTATGTGGCTGAGGTCGTGAAGAACACCGGTGAACGAATCACCCGCAAGGGCTCCATCAACCTCGTCCGATAACATAGGTTGAAGACGAGGATGCGCGCGAAGGACTTGATACGGGTACTCCCATCCGCTCTGGGACTCCTGCTCCTGTGTGGGAAAGGTTCTGCACAGAACATCTCCAACCGGGGGCGGGAGTTCTGGGTGGGCTATGGTCATCACCAGTTCATGGAGCCCGGACAGAACAACAGCCAGGAGATGGTGCTGTACTTCAGCGCAGAGCAGGCCGCCAATGTCACGGTGACCATCAAGGGACGCGCCGGGACGCTCGTGAAGACCTATGCCGTGCCGGCCAATACGGTCATCGCCTCCGACCTGATCCCCAAGGCCGGTCAGTATGACTGCCGGCTCTACGACCTCCCGCCGAGTTTCGGCGGCTCGGGTGGCGAGGGGCAGTTCGACCTGTCCATCCACATCGAGAGCGATGTGCCCGTCGTCGCATATGCACACACTTACGGCAGCGCCTCCTCCGGGGCCACCATGCTGATACCGGTGGAGGCCTACGGACATCAGTACTACTCCCTCAACAGCACCCAGGTATACGCCTCCAACTGCTTCTCCTGGGCCTATGTCGTCGCTGCATACGACAACACGGTCGTGGAGATTACGCCCACCGTACAGACGCGCACGGGCAAGCCGGCAGGGACTCCCTTCACAGTGAACCTGAACAAGGGTCAGATCTACCAGGTGATCGGCGCCAACCTCACCGGGGGCAGCACATCGCTGGAGTTGTCGGGCACACGGTTCCGGTCGATCGCCAACGGCAGCGGCGACTGCTATCCCATCGCCGTCTTCTCCGGCAGCAGCCGGACGTCAAATCCCATCTCCTGCGGCAGCGGCGGCGGCGACAACGACAACCAGCAGAGCTTCCCTACGCAGTCATGGGGCAAGAAATACCTCATCGCACCACTTTCGAGCTCAAATGGGGCCAGTATCTTCCAGCGCAACTCCTTCCGAGTGCTGGTGAAGGATCCCACGACCGTGGTCACGCGTAACGGCACACCGCTGACCGGCCTGCAGCGCAACAGCTTTTATTTCTTCGAGAGCAATACGGCCGATGTGATCGTCGCCGACAAGCCCATCATGGTCGCACAGTACATGACGGGTGGCAACTGCCTCAACGGGTCGCTAGGAGACCCGGAGATGATCTATCTGAGCCCGGTCGAGCAGGGGATCAAGCGCCTGGGCTTCTACCGGAACAACCGGGAGGCCATCCAGGTCAACTATCTCACACTGGTCATCCCGACGCCCGGGGTGTCGTCCTTGCGCATCGACGGCAGCGCCACCTTCGACCACAGCTACCCCCATCCGAACGCGCCCGGCTACACGGTGGTGGTGAAGCGCTGGAGCGCCCAGGCGGCCCAGGCGCGGGTCTCGAGCGACTCGGCTTTCACGGCCGTCACCTACGGCCTCGGCAGCGTGGAGAGCTATGGTTACAACGCCGGTACGTTCATCAACAACCTCAACGCCCGCAGCGGGGTCCAGAACCTGCCCGATACGGCCGCCAGGTCGCACGCCTATACCTGCGTCAACACGCCCGTGCGGCTCTCCGCGCTGATGGCTGCCTACATGCCCACGCGCCTCGACTGGAATTTCAGCAAGCTGGGTAATGTAGTGACGCCCAATCGTGATACTTCCATCCTGAACCCGGTCCCCGTCGACACGGTCTACCTCAATGGAATCAAATACTGGCGCTACGAGCTGCCGGGCACCTACACCTTCTCGAAGGCCGACACCATCTACATCCCCATCAGCGGCTACCATCCTTCCATAGAGAACTGTTACACACGTGAGGACCTTACCATCCCCGTGATCGTGAAGCCGAAGCCATCGGCCGACTTCAGCTACAGCCATACCGGCTGCACCCGCGACAGCATCTTTTTCCGGGCGAAGGACACCACCAGCAACGGTTTCGTGGGCCGCGACTACGCCTGGCTCATGCCCAACAACCGCATCGTCCCCAGGTCACGCGTCGATACGCTGCTCTCGCCCGGCACCTACAGCATCCGCTTCGCGGTGGTGACGAAGGACGGCTGTGCGAGTGACACCACCCGCTCCGTCACCATCAGCGACAAGCCCCCTGCAGGCTTCTCCACGATCCCCGCCTCCGTCTGCGCAGGCACCGGCTTCCAGTTCAAGGATACCTCCAGTCCATCCATCACCGTCACCAAATGGTACTGGGGCTTCGGGAACGGCAAGGATACGCTCAACACGGCCGGGCCCACCCAGCAGTATGTCTATCCGGCACCCGGGAAGTACACGGTGAAGCACGCGTCCAGTTCTAGTCCGACCTGCGTGAGCGATACGGTCACCCGCGACATCGTCGTCTACGCCAACCCGGAGCCATCCTTCACCAACGATGCCAACGGGTGCATCGCCCCCGACGGGAAAGTGCGCTTCAGCGGCTCCGCCCGACGGGCAGGCCATCGGCTCATGGCTCTGGAACTTCGGCGACGCCAATGCCACGCCCGCCAATCCGAACACGGGAACGGGGAAGGACACGCTGCATGCCTACAAGTCGGGCACGTACAATGTCAAGCTCACGGCCGTGACCGGGAACGGCTGTACCCGGGACACCGTGATGGCGCTGATCTTCAAAGTGAAGCCTGCCCTCGCCTTCGGGGTACTTGATTCCGTCTGCCAGTCGGCTGCCGCCGTCTCCGTGGCGAAGGGCTCCGTCACCAACGGCGTCACCGGCACGGGCACCTACAAGGGACCGGGCACGAGCGCCGCCGGCCAGTTCGATCCGGCCGCCGCCGGCCCCGGCCTCCATACGGTCTGGTACGTCTTCACCACGGCCGACGGCTGCAGCGACTCGCTGTCGCGCACCATCCGCGTATGGGCCCGTCCGACAGCAGCCTTCACCATCCCCTCCGCCGGCTGCCTGCCGCCGAACGGAAGGGTCGCCTTCACCAACACGTCGACGAGCGCCGACAACCAGGCGATGACATGGCTCTGGGATTTCGGAGATCCCAATGCCGGAACCGGCAACCCCAACACGTCCACCCTGCGCGACCCGCAGCACGACTATCGCGAGGGGACGTTCAACGTGAAGCTGACCGTCACCACGGCCAACGGCTGCGCCAAGGACACGACCGTCCAGGCAAAATTCGCGCTGAA
>RGVM01000640.1 GCA_010027295.1 Chitinophagia bacterium | reverse complement strand
AGCTGGGTTGGCAAGCGTGCACGTTGCTCTAGCAAGAGTGGTGAGGGACCGTAGAGCTCACACTTGGACAGGCGAAGCTCCTGCCCAATTGATGGCAGCAGTTCCATAGCGACATGCAGAGCCGCAACACATGCTTCGAAAGGACCAACGACGGTAACATCATCCATGATCGCAAGGACCAGACCTTGCAGTGGTTGGGCAGCTTCGTAAATCCTGCGAAGGACGGGATGAAGGGCAAGGGCATAGAGCAGAGACGCTAGGACATCTCCTTGTTGGGTACCCTCTTTGCTTCGTAGCGCGGACTGCAGCTCTTCCAAGACTTCAACCCAGAGTTTAGGCCGGCCAGAGTAAATAGCCTTCACGAAAGGGAACATATACGGGAAGTGCTCCTTGACCTGCTGTAGGATTTCAGCACGGAAGATCGTGTTGTAGGCATTTCGGACATCCAGGCGAAGTATGTACCAGTCGGGTCTGACAGCCAGAACACTCCGACAGTAATGAAGTACGGTCTCACAGCCGGACGGGGTAGCGACCCCGAGCTGGAGTGGGTGCAGGAGTCGTCTGATGTCATCAGCGGCCTTAACCAACATGACCCTCCCAGTCAGCTTACGGATCGTTGACCCCATAGCAATTGGACGAACATCGTCGACATTTTCCTTGGGCAGCGCAATCAGTCGGGCCCCTCCAAGGAAGTCATACACTAGAGCAGGTGCAGAGCCAGCCGCTAAGTTAAACAAGAGTCGGTGAAGGGATTCAAGCAAGCGGTCCACGGAAGGGGAAGACGAGGCGGCCAGCCCAGCGTCGATCGGCCAGGATGCCCGATGCGGCCAGCTCCTCGTCGGTGTAGCCCTTCGCCTTCATCGCGGCGGAGACAGCCTCCACGCCGGCGTAGAAGCCCAGGGAGAGGCCCTCCAGCTCGTCCTCGGTGAAGGCGCGGCCCACGAGGTACGCGCGGGCGGACTTGCCGGCGGCGGTCAGGAGGGCCTTGTGGGTCAGGTCCACGAAGTCCTCCAAGAGGTCCCCTCGGCGTTGGCGGCCTTGGAAGGCGGCGGACTCCTCGGGCGTCAGCTCACGCTCCAGCGGTGAACAGTCCACGCCGGCGGCGCGGGCCAGGTCCTTCACGGCCTCCACGAAGTCCACACCTCGCGGCGTGGTGGTCCCGCCCTTCAGATAGGCCAGCCAGGAGACGGCGTCCCCCCCGTAGACGAGGAAGCCCCCCGGACGGTTGCAGACCACGCGGTCAGCGCGTGCGCCGAAACGGGCCTTGGTCTCCTCGTAGTTCGTGGCGGTCCAGCCCTTGCCCTTGCGCTTCAGCCCCAGCTCGGGGAAGACGGTGTCCAGGCGAGAGAAGACCTCGGGGAGGACTTGCTCCTCGTAGAAGTCCACGGGCGAAGGTGTACGTTTTGGACGTTGGTTCATTGGTCCACTTCCCCCACGATTCGGCGTAGCTTGTCGATGAGGGCGGAGGCCCTCGCCTTGTCCAGATACTTCACCTCGTCCTCGGTGACGGGCGGTGTCTCGCCCAGGGCCTCGGCCTTGCGGACGAGGCGGCGGAGGTAGTTCAGTTGGTCCTCGGTGGCGTCCATCATGCGGCCCCGGCCACGAGGGCGGCCACTTCGC
>RGVM01000639.1 GCA_010027295.1 Chitinophagia bacterium | reverse complement strand
GAGGTTGACATCGGACCAACTCTTCCTCGCGCAGGGGTCGCATGACAACCCAGCAGCAGTCATCGTCCAGCATCTGTGCGGTAACATGCGTTCCAGGTGGACGGACTTTCTCACCACGGATGGAGAGAAGCTCTGGCGGAACCGAGACCGGGAGTTCGAGCCGATCCTGCGGACACGGGAGGAAGTGTTAGCGTCATGGGAGACCGGATGGGATACCCTTATGGATGCCTTGCAGGCACTATCGGACCTGGATCTGGAAAGAATCGTTTACATCCGCGGCGAGGCACACAGCATCCGTCGAGCCATCCTCAGACAGCTGGCACACTACCCTTATCATGTCGGACAGCTGGTGCATATCGCCAAAGCCTGCGCAACGGATGGATGGGATTCGCTTTCGATTCCCAAAGGCGGCTCCGAGGATTTCAATATGACCATGGCCGGCATGCATGCCCGATCAGATACAAAACCCTGAAAAGTTCGTCGCCTGTATCCGTGCGGTCATGACCGAACCGCCGCTCAACTGCCACGTATCCGGAGGATGCGCCCGGGGCCTTCCACGGAGACATACACAGCCCCGTCAGGGCCCTGTACGACGTTCCTGACCCGCCCTGACACGCCGTTCACCACCTCTTCGGAGACCACTTTTGCTCCATCCACCACACAGCGGTACAGTTTCTGTGAAGCCAGGCCACCCACCAGCAGACTGCCCTTCCATGACTTGAACGCATCGGCGGTGATGAAGGCGGCGCCACACACCCCGATCGAAGGCGTCCATGTTTAGATGGGAGACGTTATGCCCGCCGCCACATGTCCCTGCGAGATCTGGGTATTGTCGTAGTTCACACCGATGGAATACTGCGGCCAGCCGTAATGCGCCCCTTTGGAGATGATATTGATTTCATCGCCACCCTTCGGTCCATGCTCGTTCTCCCATACCTCGCCCGTGACGGGATGCAGCGCCATCCCCTGTGGGTTGCGGACACCATAGGCATAGGCCGTGGTGGCGGCCGACTGACCCGGCAGGACCGGGTTGTCGGCGGGAATGCCACCGGCATCGGTCATACGGTGGATTTTGCCCCAGCGCGAGGCCGCGTCCGATGCATTGCGGTTGCTGGCCGTGGGACCACCATAGCTGCCCGTGCCGCCCTCCCCCACACTCAGCCAGAGCAGTCCCGACTTGTCGAATAGGATGCGGGACCCGTAATGCCCGTTCCAGGTATTTCCACCCCCCGTGGTGAAGATCGTCTCCAGCTTGAACCGTACCAGGCGCAGTTCGCCGTTGTTGGCGACACTCGTCGCGGCATGGCAGGCATACACCCATCCGTTGGATGCATGGTTGGGATGGACGCGGATATCGAGGAGCCCGCCCTGTCCGGTGCTGCGTACGGTCGGGAAACCGGTGATTTCGGTGACGGTCCCGTTGCTGAAGCGAAACAGCCGTCCACGCTTCTCCACGAAGAGCATGTCGCCGTTGGGCAGGAAGTCCATGCCCCAGATGACCTCATACCCGGTCAGCAGGGTCGTGACCTCCAAGGTCGGAGGCGTCGTCGGAGGCGGGGTGATGGGGTCGACAGGGTCCGTCTTCTTCCGGCAGCTCGACAGCAACAGGGTGCACACGAAT
>RGVM01000638.1 GCA_010027295.1 Chitinophagia bacterium | reverse complement strand
AGAAATGGAACTCCGAAAAAGTGTTGAGCCAGCGAGCTTGATGGTGATTTAACGATCGTTGCTGCCAAAACCATTGCAAGCTTGCATTATCCGTGCGGAGCTCAAAGGAACGGTCCAAGAGGTACGGGCGGAAAGACTTGAGGCAGTGGACCACCGCCAGCAGTTCCAACAGATGAGGTGGGTATGCGCGCTCCGGGGCGGTGAGTTTGCGGGACTCGTAGGCATTCGGGTGAAAGGCGCCCGAAGAGTCGGGCTGCTCTAGTATCCCCGAACCCGCCAACTCTGACGCGTCAGTCGTGAGTCGGGTCGGGAGACCCGGGTCCCACACCCGGAGGACTGGAGCGGACATCAGAGCCGCTCGAAGTGCCTCGAAGCTCTGCTGTTCCGTGTCGGTCCAGCGAAAAGTAGCCAGAGGGCTGCATAAGCTCGTAAGGGGCGCCGCCAGCGAAGAAAACTGACGTACGAACCGCCGATAGTAATTGGCAAGCCCTACGAATCGACGAACTTCCGTGCAAGACGTCGGGCGAGCCCAGTCGCGAATAGCCGCTACCTTACGAGGGTCCATAGCCACGCCTCGCTCCGAAATCACGTGGCCGAGGAAGGCGACAGAGGTCCTGCCAAACTGGCATTTGCTGGCCTTAGCGTAAAGTCGATGGTGTTTCAAGGTCTCAAGGACCATGCGCACGTGAATCAGGTGCTCTTCCTTCGTCTTGGAGAAAATAAGGATGTCGTCCATGTAAACTTGAACGAATTTCCCCAACATAGGGCTGTTCCCACCCTCAGCCGACGGCCGCCCACGGCCGGAATCGTCGAACGCGAGAGAGGGCCGCCCAAAAATTGCATGCATGTAACGCATCAGGAGGGAGGACATGCCGTGAAGCCCAAACGCGCCAACGCGGAACTCATATTGGCCGCCAGGGACCCTGAAGGAAGTCTTGAATTGGTCCTCTTCTCGGATCCTGAACTGATGGTAGGCGCTGGCCAAGTCGAGCTTGGAGAAAAAGCGTGAGCCCCGCGTCTCGTCGACGAGCTGGTCTACGTGAGGAAGGGGCTCGACGGAGCGCTGCGTGATGGCGTTTAAACCTCGGAAATCCTGGCAGAATCGCCAAGTCCCGTCAGCCTTTCGTGCGAAGACGATAGATGCGGCGTGAGAGGCGCGCGATGGGACAATCCATCCGTTGTTCAAAAGTTGAGTAATTTGCTGCCTGCACTCCTCCAATTCGCCTTGCGACAAGCGCTTCATCGGGCGCGACCGGGGCATAGGGCGGTCTCCAGTGTCGATGCGCAACTCGAACTCCGCGCCCCGGTCAGGTGGAAGGCCTGGCGGCGGACCTGCCAGCACTGCTGCGTATTCGGCGGCAAGGGTCGCAAAGTCTGGAGGATCCCCCGTCTCAGCGGGCAGTGAAAAGGAAAGGTCCTCGGTGAGCAAGCTGAAGGACCCGTAGAAAAGAGCAGTTCCGTCGCGGAGCACACGCTCGCCCGCTGCAAGCGAGGCGAGGACGCCGGAAGCCCAGTCCCCCTTCGCCACTACGACAGCGTGGGTGGCGGACGTTCCAGGGAGCGGGGGTGTCCACAGTGAGGGACGAGGAAGCGTCGGGACCTCGAGGCCTGCCTCACGGAC
>RGVM01000637.1 GCA_010027295.1 Chitinophagia bacterium | reverse complement strand
GACCGTGTCGGAGTTGGCGAGGATGCTGTTCTTGACCACGGGGTTGCCGATGATGTCGTCGAGCTCCTGGGTGACGACGATGGCCTCCCCGGCGAACTTGCGGACGGTCTTGTAGACGTAGACGATATAGCCGGCCATGATGGGCGAGGCGATGGCCTTCCAGGCCTCCTCGATGATGAGGATCTTCCGGTTGCGGCGGTAGCGCATCTTCTGGATGAAGACGCCCATGATGATCAGGGTGGTGATGGGGAAGAGCAGCTTGTGCTCCTTGATGCTGTCGATCTCGAAGACGATGAACGGCTCGCTGAAGAGCGACTGGTCGAACTCGTCGTTGAGGATGCGGTCGTATTCCCCGCCGCGGTGGAATTTCCGGAGAACGAACCGGAACTCGTCGAGGTCGAAGGGCACCCGGTCGGTGGTGCGTATCTCGTGGATGCGCTCGAGCGCGTAGGTGTAGAAGCTATCAAAATGCAGCGCCTGTACTCGACTTCGTTCGCCGAAGTAGTCGGCGTAGTATTCGGTGACGACCTTCAGCAGGACGGTCTCCTCGATCTGGGTGAGGGTGCCTTCGGGCCCCTTCCAGATAAGACCGATGAGGGAGATCATGAACTGGCGCCGCTCGTCGTTGAGTTCGATGGCCTCGATGCGGAACGGGTTCATGGTGATGGGCCGGTCGGCCTCATAGGTGATGTACTTGCCGCCGAAGTAGCGGCAGAGGCCGGCGTAGCTGTGGCCGGTGTCGACGAGGATGATGTCGGCGCCCTGGGCCCGGCACTGCTTGACGTAGCTGTTGGTGAAGAAGCTCTTGCCGGAGCCCGAGGGGCCGAGGATGAACTTGTTGCGGTTGGCGATGCGGCCCGTCTGCATGGGCAGTTCATGGCAGTCGATGCCGATGGGCACGCCCTGCCGGTCGGTGAACCAGAGCAGGTCCGGGGAGGGGTCGCTCACCGGGAGCCGCTCCTTGAGGCAGAGGGAGACCGCGGCAGGCCGGCTGGTGAGGAAGCGGTCGTAGGCCTTGAGCTCGTCGGCGTTGCCGGGTATGGCGGCCCGAAAGAGCTCGAACTGGTTGTAGGTATTGCGTCCCGGCACGATGCCGAGGGCGAAGAGCTGCGACTCGATGTGGTTGACGGCCTGGGGCAGCTGGTCGGCGGGTCCCTTGACCAGGAGGGAGAAATGGCTGTGGACGAGCATTTCATTGTCGCGGGCGATGTCGATGAACATGTCCTCGATGTCGGTGACGGAGAGGCCGTTGGCCGAGTCGGGCATGGACTGGTGCCGTTTGCGCTTGAGTTCGAGGTCGCGCCGGATGCGGGTCTGGTCGGGAATGCTGATGACCTGGTTGTAGAGCAGGGTCTGGCAGCCCGGCACGGAGAACAGGAACGAGAAATGATCCCTCGGGTAGCGTCGTTCCCCTTCTCGGGCCTCGGCGTAGGCGGTGATCTCGTTGGGGATGTGGAGCTCGTCGATGTCGATGAGGGAGAGGACCCGGAGGCTCTCCTCGCCCAGGCGCAGTCCTTCGTCGCCGCAGCGGATGTTGCCGAGCGCGTAGCGTTCGGAGGAGAAGTCGAAGGCCAGGTAGCGCTCGTGGAGTTCGGCGATCTCGGCCTGGCCGAGGAGGCGGACC
>RGVM01000636.1 GCA_010027295.1 Chitinophagia bacterium | reverse complement strand
AGATGTGTATAAGAGACAGTGACGAGCCCGAGGAGCAACAACGCTAGGAGGCGACAACGCATGGCCCGTGATGGGAGGCCGGGGTGGGCGCGGTGCATCAACGGTACGCCGCGTCGTCGAGGCCCTGCTTCTTGATCTCGGCCATGTCCTCCCAAACGATGGCGCTGGTTCGGGCGTCCACGAGCTGGAACGTGTAGAGCACGTAGTCGCTGACGCCCCGCGCGTTCTTCGTCGTCGCGCCGTCCAGCTTGCCCGTGAGGAAGTAATCGGCTCCTTGGAACTCGACGACGTTGGGGTTGGCGGAGCTGGTGACCTGCCCGGACTGCTTGAGCTGGCGTTCCTGCTCCAGGGCGGTCATGCGCTCCCGCGCGAGGAACGTGACCTTGCCGCGCGCCTGCGAGTTCAGCCGGGCACGGATGCGGGTGAGGAGGATGTCCTTGTTGATCGCGAAGCGGGTGTTGTTCTCGATGGGCAGCAACACCACCCGGGGCTGGCCCTGCGCCTGGGCCACCTGGGGAACCTCCAGGATGCCCCGCGCCATCTTGTCCGTCACCGACACGATGTCCTGCGACTCGACGCCCGTGCCCGCCACGAAGCCCTGCTCGTCGGCCTTCATGACGGTGACCCCGGTTCCGGACGGGTTGCGAACGCCGCTGGAGGCGCAGCCGGACATGAGGACGGCGGCCATCAAGGCGGCGGGGACGGACACGAACGGGAGGAAACGTTGCATACTCGTTGGTGGGCGGAGGTTGCTGACGACGACCCAAGGGGTCAATGGCGGGAACAAGGGGGGCGAAGGCGTGTCCGGTTCTTCACGGGCGGATGCCGTGGGACCCATCCCAACCGCCCCCGTGTTTCACTGCGGACCGCTCGCTCGCCATGGATTCACCGACGGCAGCCCGCGCGGCCCTATTCAGTGGGGCGCACCCGTCAGGGCTCTGGCTGGGGCACGTCCAACGGCAGGATGCCTGTGTATTTCGGCACGAAGGCCACATGAAAGTGGAAGCGGCTTCCAGCCGCTTGCCCAGGTTGGGGATCCGTGCCGCGTTCATCGGATGGAGGAGAGTTTCCCGCCGAGACGCCGAGACGCCAAGACTTGAGCGAGAAACAAATCCAACCTCCGCGTCTCCGCGCGAGGCCCTGCTTCATGAGGGAGAAAGCGTTCTGTTGGTGTTGGGATGCGGCGCACGGGGGTGAGGCATCCTTGCCTTGCGCTTGTGGGCTGGGGTTTTCGTGTATTTCGTGTATTTCGTGGTTCCACCAACGCTGAGCTGTGGACCGGCTGCATGCGGGGTCGCATTGGTGGCGTGCTGCCTCGGATAGGTGAAGGGGAGCCAGGCGAGGTGCTTGAGCGCGGCGAAGGGTTGGAACCACGAAATACACGAAAAAGAGTGTCTTCTCGTGCCGGCGGATCGTGTCCGTGGAGCCGAGTCCTCGCGGTGCGTCCATGGTGCTCGGTTCCCCTGACGCGGAGATGAAGCAGATCCAGGTTAACGCCTATGGGGCACGCGGCCTAAAAGGAGGAATGGCGTTCCGTTCATGAAGCGGAACCGCCCGCAGAGACGCAGAGACGCGGAGGATCAGAACCCATGCCTCCGCGTCTCCGCGTCTCCGCGCGAGG
>RGVM01000635.1 GCA_010027295.1 Chitinophagia bacterium | reverse complement strand
GGTGGTGTCGCAGTCCATCATGAAGCCGATGGTGCCGGTGGGAGCCAGGACGGACGCCTGGGCGTTACGCCACCCATTCGCCTCACCGATGCGCAGGCAGTCCTCCCACGCACGATGGGCGAGTTTGAGGACGTCACCGTCAAGGCTGCTGATGGTCCGGATCCCGTCATTGGCCGACGCATGCTTGCGCATCACGCGCCGATGCGCGTCGGCATTGCGGCCATAGCCATCGTAGGAGCCGACGATCCCGGCGAGTTCGGCACTTCGCCGATAGGCAGTTCCAGTCATCAGGCTGGTGATCGCAGCCGCGAAGGAGCGACCGGCATCCGAGTCGTAGGGAAGCCCGGTGGCCATGAGCAGGGCACCGAGATTGGCGTAACCGATGCCGAGCTGCCGGTAGCGGCGCGTGGTGTCGCCGATCGCCTCCGTCGGAAAGTCCGCGAAGCAGATGGAGATATCCATCGCGGTGATCACGTACTCCACGGCCCGGGCGAACCGCTCCGCGTCGAAGGTGTCGTCCTCCTTGAGGAAGGCCAGCAGGTTGAGCGAGGCCAGATTGCAGGAGGAGTTGTCCAGACTCATGTACTCAGAGCAGGGATTCGAGGCGTTGATGCGCCCGGTCTCCGGGTTGGTGTGCCAGTCGTTGATGGTGTCGTCGTACTGGATCCCCGGATCGGCGCATGCCCAGGCGGCCTCGCACATGGAGCGGAACAGTTCCTTGGCGTCCAGGGTCTGGATGACCTCCCCATCGGTCCTGGCAGTCAGCCCGAAGGGTTCGCCGTTCTCCACCGCACGCATGAACAGGTCGGAGACTCGGACGGAGTTGTTGGCGTTCTGGTACTGCACCGAGGTGATATCCCGACCGCCGAGATCCATGTCGTAGCCAGCATCACGCAGGACGCGGATCTTGTCCTCCTCGCGTACCTTCGTCTCGATGAACTCCTCGATATCGGGGTGATCGACGTTGAGGACGACCATCTTGGCGGCTCGACGCGTGGCTCCTCCACTCTTGATGGTGCCGGCAGATGCATCGGCACCACGCATGAAGGACACCGGACCTGAGGCCGTGCCCCCCGAGGACCGCAGCAACTCCTTGCTCGAGCGGATTCGCGAGAGGTTCAGGCCAGCTCCCGATCCGCCTTTGAAGATCATCCCCTCCTCGCGATACCAGTTCAGGATCGAGTCCATGGTGTCGTCCACCGCGAGGATGAAGCATGCGCTCACCTGCTGGGGGGCAGTCGTACCGACGTTGAACCAGACCGGCGAGTTGAAGCTGAACACCTGATGCAACAGCATGTAGGTCAGTTCATGCTCGAAGATCTCGGCATCCTGCTCGGTGCGGAAGTAGCCGTGGTCACGACCGGCCTTGGTGTAGGTGAGCACCACCCGGTCGATCAACTGCCGCAGGCTCCACTCGCGCTCGGGCGTGCCAAGGGCACCCCGGAAGTACTTCGTGGTGACGATGGTGGACGCATTCACGCTCCAGAAGTCGGGAAACTCAGCGCCCCGCTGCTCGAAGACAACCTCCCCGGTCTTCCAGTTGGTCTGCACGACATCGCGTCGTTCCCAGGTGACTGCGTCATAGGGATGCTGCCCGGCGGTCGTGTACAGGCGCTGGAGAACCAGACCCGGGCGTCGCAGGGTGTTGT
>RGVM01000634.1 GCA_010027295.1 Chitinophagia bacterium | reverse complement strand
TGAAGGTCGCTGCCAGGGCATACCGCGGACTATTGCTGACACTGCGCTTGTGCCAGTTCACCAGGTCCTCCAGGAAAGCAGTGCCCTTCGGTCCGGTGATGGTCACGATAGAATCACGGCCATACTTCTTGAGTGCATCCGTGTGGCTCATGAATCGGGAGAAGAGCCTGTTCAGGGTGAGGCGGGCAGCCGTACCAGGTATGACGGCATGCGCCCCCCCGAATCCGTCCACATCATTGAGGTAGACGAAAAGGGTGAGGCCTTTGAAATC
Organism: Chitinophagia bacterium; assembly: GCA_010027295.1. Taxonomy (GTDB): domain Bacteria; phylum Bacteroidota; class Bacteroidia; order Chitinophagales; family Chitinophagaceae; genus Pollutibacter. The sequence goes on along the minus strand of RGVM01000634.1, from coordinate 1,379 downwards.
GGGCAGGTCGTAATGGAAGTCCTTCGTACAACTCACCCTGTCGGGATTATGCGACATCCCACCAGGATTGGTGATAAAGATGCTGGTGCTGTAAAGATGCGGACAAGTGCCGAAATACTGCCTGAGGAGGGATTGCAGGCCCGGATCGTAGACCACTTTCTGCACGGCCATGTCTGTAATGTGGGGCTCGGGTACAATGTATCGATGCTCCCCTTCCAGATGGGACAGAATCTCGTCGGCCACTTCCGGGTCGACACGGAAGGTACCGGAGAAGCCTTCCGATCGGAGTCTGCGGAGCAGGTCGCCACCTTCGAGCCCCTTGATCACGCCCGATGCGGCGACGGGTAAGACCCTACCCTTATGGCGATACTCTGCTAGCTGGATGAACCAGTTACGCCATGGGCCGAGGTAGTAGAGGTTGACAAAAACACGGATACAGGCAAGCAAAAAAGCCTTTGTGCTTTTCATGGGATTGGTTTTTAAAGGATTGGATTAAAGACAACCGGACAGCCGGCGGTCCCTTGAAAGACAAAACTAAAGGAGACAGGGTTGAGGAGCCTTATACCATCTCCATGTGGAGGCGTGTATGCGGAATGATGCAAGCCGAGGATGCAACCGCGAGCGGGCTTATCAGACATTGAGCTGGAGTCCGTCATAGGCGAGGCCCATTCCTTCGGGCAGTTCCGAGTCGACCCGGGCATGAAGACCCATCTGATGGCTGATATGGGTGAAGCGGGCCATGGGGACTCCTAGTGCGCTGGTCACAGCCAAGGCTTCCTCGAGGCAGTAGTGGGAGACATGTCGCTGTCGTCTGAGGGCATTCAGCACCAGGAGTCGGGAACCCCGTATCCTGTCCATCTCAGCGGCCTCTATGTGGTTGGCATCGGTGATGTAGGTGACATCTCCGATGCGGAAACCGAGAACGGGCATCTTCATGTGCCGCACTTCGATGGGTTGGAACTCCATGTCACCGATATGGAAGGGCTCCCTGCCGATGATATGAAGGTCGAGGTCAGGGGTTCCGGGATACCTGTCCTCGGCGAATGCGTAATGGTAGTCGCTCCGGAGGGTGTCCGCAGTAAGGTTATTGGCATAGATGGCCATGCTGCGGCCCGAGAAGAAGTTGAAGGCCCTCACGTCGTCAAGCCCTGCCGTATGGTCCTTGTGCGGATGGGTGAAGACGACGGCATCCAGATGGCGGATGGCCGTGCGAAGCATCTGGAGGCGGAAATCGGGGCCCGTGTCGATGACGACCCTGGTACTGTCGGTCTCGATGAGGATGCTGCTGCGGAGGCGATTGTCGCGCGGGTCTGTCGATGTGCATACCTCGCAGGTGCAACCGATCATTGGTACGCCGCCGCTGGTGCCGGTTCCAAGGA
>RGVM01000633.1 GCA_010027295.1 Chitinophagia bacterium | reverse complement strand
ACAGACCGGCCCCGGGCGTCGATGGAACGGGAGAGCAGGGTGAAGCCTTGGAGATCCGCGTCTGCCACGCCGGCGGAGGCCGCGACGGCCCTGCGCAGGGCGGCGGGGTCCGAGGCCTCTTCCGGGGACAGACTCAGCTGGAGTCGTCGGCGCATGGTGGCTTCTGGGTCTGAGGGGACGGGCTCAGAAGGGCAGGTCGTCGGATGGCTCGGGAGCCGTCGGGTCGGGGCGGAAGGCGGGCATCTCCTCGGCCTGGGGCGGCTGGGCGAGCACGGATTCCATGCGCCAGGCGTCGAGGTTGGTGATATAATTCACCTGACCGTTCCGCTCCCAACGGCTTCCGCGGAGGTTGAAAAGCACTTTGACCGTGTCGCCCACCCGGAACCGGTCCAGCAGGGCGGTGCGGTCCTGTACCAGCTGGAACTTGACGTAGTTGGTAATGGTCCTGTCGCGGATCTCCTCCGTGACTTCGAGGACGAACTCTCGGGTGCGGAACTTTTCGGAGCGCTGCACCGTCTCGAAGACGGCCGTGATCCTTCCCTGGGCTTCGTATGACATGTCGTATGGCTGGTTTGGCAGGCAAAGGTACCCCCATATCCCTTGCCTCGACACCCGGATGGCAGAATTTTGGGATATTCGCAGACCCTCACGCTCCGCACATGTCCCGAAGTCCTTTTCCCCGGATACTCCTGCCGATCCTGCTTGCAGCGGTCTCCTGCACCTGGGTCCACCGTCCGCTTTCTCTTCGTTACGCCTCCTATAACGTACAGGGCCGGCTGGCCGATACTTCGATGGTCCGGTTGCTGGAGCCCTACGCCGGCGTCCTGCGACGGACGATGGACGACAGCCTCGGTTGGCTACCGGTGACCCTTTCCAAGGAGCTGCCGGACGGCACGCTAGGAAACTTCATGGCCGACTCCTACCTGCAGATGGCGAAGCGCCGCTTCGACAGCTCGGTACAGGTGGCTTTTGTTAACCATGGCGGCATCCGGCTGAATGCGATCCAGGCTGGCCGGCTGCGTAGAGGGGCGGTTTACGAGGTCATGCCTTTCGACAACGAACTCGTGCTCCTGCAGGTCACGGGGGCGCAGCTGAAGGCCTATCTCGATCACATCGCCAAGGAGGGAGGCGGAGGGGTGGCGGGTGTCCGGATGGCATTCCGCGAGGGCCGTGCCGAGGATATTCTCGTGCAGGGACGTCCATTGGAACCCGGCGCCACCTACCTGATGGCCAATTCCGACTACACCGTCCTGAGCGGCAGCTATGCCGGGTTGAGGGCTGTCCCCGTCAGGCGGACAGGCTACCTCCTGCGCGATGCCACCATCGACTATTGCATCTCCTTCCGGGATGCCGGTAGGCCAATTTACATAGATACCGTTAAAAGAATCCAGCATGTCCCATAATAGGAGGAGGTTCATCCGCGAGGCGGGACTGGCCGCCGCCGGCATGGCCCTTTCCGGTCGACTGTCGGCCCAGGGCCCGGGCCAAGACCCCGCCCGCAGGCTAACCATCCTGCATACCAACGATGTGCACAGCCGCCTGGAGCCTTTCCCCTCCGACGGGGGGAGCAATGCTGGCAGGGGCGGAGTGGCCGCCAGGGCGGCCCTTATTCGCAAGATTCGTGACGAGGGCGACCCTGTCCTCCTCCTC
>RGVM01000632.1 GCA_010027295.1 Chitinophagia bacterium | reverse complement strand
CTGATTGATGGCCCCCGAGCTTTTCTTAGTGTCCGAAGTATCCTTTTTGCCGACTCGGATATAAACTGAGTCGGAAATGTATTTCAGTAGGGGCAGTCTGTCGGCAAGCCAGGAGAGGGCGAGAGATAGGCCAATGAGGATGCGGCTCTTGAGTTTCCTGACATACTGCAGGTCGTTGGGAAGTATGCCGATCCCGAGGAAACTGTGGTTGGTGAAGCTGAACTCGCCGAATATGTTGGTGAAGATTCGCCTGTACTCACGGATCGAGTAGTAGCGAACACACCATGAGTTGTAATCATCGGCGTACTTGTCGTGGATCCTAGCCGGCCCCAGACGGTTGCGTATGCCGTCGCGGTTCGGGAACTCCAGCTTGGCGAAGCCTCCGGGGGTCAGCATTCGTTGAATATGCCGAAGACAGGAGATCAGCCTGTCGCGATGGGTATGTTGGATAACACTGAACGACCACACGGCGTGGAAGACCTCGTCCTTGAAGGGGGGCTCTTTCAGGTCGCCCACCACGGCGTATCCCTTGATGCCATTGTCGCGCAGGGAGAGGAGGGATGTTTCACAGAATTCCAGCCGAAGGTCCATCCCGACAGGAATGTATCCCTTGCGTCCTGCCGCGATCAGCCATCGTCCCCAGCCGCATCCGATATCCAACAGCATCCGTCCCGGAGATTCGGCATCCTCGATCGGTATGGGTGGAATGGGGTATTCGGTGAGCTGGCCTATCTCGTCCGCATAGTGTATCCCGTTGGTAGCGGAGACCTGCTGCTGCACCAGCCAGGGTATGGCCCCCTTGTAGTCTTCAGGCTGGGGAGCGTACGCTAGCCTCTCATAGATTTTCGACCTGTCGAACTCCGTTGAATCCATGCGACTGCCTTTGTTTTCGTGCCGGTCGCGAAACTATGAAATTTCCGTCCGTTCCGGTGCTTGTCCCGGTATGTGTCAGTGCCATCCTGCATTGCGGAGGTCGCGAAGCGCCACATCGGTCCAGAGCCGGTGCCCTGTTTCGTTGTAATGGCCGTAGTTGTAGTTCTTCCAGATTCGATTTCCGTTCGAGTCCAGTTTCTCGTGCATGTAGTAGTGCCCTTCCCTGGGCACGTCGACCGACACCCATGAGATCCCGAGCGACTTCAGAGAATCCTCCCAGGCTCGAAAGTTCGCAGTAGTGGCACGGAACCTCCCCGCATCGATCACCATCATGCGAAACCTGTCCCTACCAACTTCCTCCGACCATTTGTCGACGATCCTCGAAAGCCCGCTGAGCATGGCACGGTCGACTACCGAATCAACGGATTCGTCGTTCCGATACGGCTCCTGGCCGGCGCGCGACGGCACCTGTACTTTTGCATCCACAACAGGCTCGGACTGCTTTAGGATCTCTATCCGACGGTACCTGTACAAGGTTTCGTACACCCAGTTGGTGAAGGCGGAGTACTTCCTCAAGGCTCGGGCGACCACTTGCAGGAAACCATACTTCCGCCTGTTGATCTGGGTGATATTGCCGGCGCTGTCTGCCACGAGCGTGAAGTTGGGGTGCGTGTTGACCCTTGGGTTGTTGTCTTTGAAATCGTTGCCTGGGTAGAAGACGACATACACGTAGTCGATGCGCTGTCCTTTCCCCAGTAGGTGGTGGTAGAGATGATA
>RGVM01000631.1 GCA_010027295.1 Chitinophagia bacterium | reverse complement strand
ATCCTCAACGCTGCTCACGATGGCCGGGTAAACCCCGTGAAATCGTCCAGCGGGTTCCCCGTTGCCGTTGAGCCCGCCTAGCGATCGATCCTCGACGCCCGAGCAGAAGATCGTGGTGGTGAATCCATCCAGGCTTGGGTCGTATACGTGGGTGAACGACGAGACGCTGTGTGCACCATTCGGCGCCGCGTATGGTCCGCAGTCCAGGTAGATGACTGCATTCGTCTTGACCAGTGGATTCCCGCGAACGACGATCTCGAGATCCTGCATCGCGGAGGCATGATGAATGGCCAGGCTCTTGGCATACTCGACAGCCTCGGCCTTGGTCTCACTGAAACGCTCAAGGCTGACGTATGTTCCGGCCCCATCGGACCGGTACTCGGCACTGCCTTCGAAGGAGCGCCGAGTCCTCTTGCCCAGGCTCATTTGCCCACTGGCAGGCTGACCCTTGACGCCATCCCAACCTATCGCCGCTACCGAACTGGGCCTGCCCACCGCAGATACGAAGCCGCGCATGCTCAGGACCCGCAAGTCACCGAGTTCGAACTTCAGTCCAGAAGGAACGCTGCTCCTCCTCGCCATCGTGGGAACACCGAAGTACAGGTCAGTGAGAGGCTTGCCGAGCAGGGTGTACAACCGCATGTACGAGACCAGCCCGGACTCCCGGGCCATTCGCTGGATGAACTCCCAGTCAGTTTCGTTGGCCTGGATGATCATCTTCCGCTTGGGCCCGTCGGTCAGGATCTTCCCGCCAACGAGTGGGGTTAGCCCGTACTTGCGGGCCACCTGCTTCACCACTTCGCCGTAGGTCATGTTCTCTTTGAACACCTGACTGGAGCGCTTCGCACTCATCATGAACGACGCGTCGTACAGTCGCAGCACCATCCGAACCCCGTAGGCCGCATCCATCCGTATCTCGCGGCTCTGGACGGTACCGCGAAAGACGATGTCGCCAAGCCAACTCGAGGGAGCATGGGCATAGACGTCCAAGGCTTCACCGATACCGCCGTAGGCGAAGTCCGTGTCCACCTCGATCTCGCAGACTGAGGGCATCCCGTATCCACCTTCGACGACGATGCGACGGACCTTATCCTGCTGGGCGGTGTTGAGCTTTCCTGAAGAAGTGTGGACGAGCAGCCGCGTGGACGGGGCATCGTAGGCGAAGCCCATCAGTACACCTCCTCCAATTCCAGGGTCTCCATGGGCTCGTCCAGTTCTGGCACGGTCACTCCGCCCTCGGTGCGCTGCGGCAACTCCGCCGGGGAGGGTAGGCGGAGGCGCTGCCCGACCCTGGTGCGAAGGGGGTCGTCGATTCCGTTGAATGCCGCGACATCCCGCCACCGCATTGCCGAGTCGTAGGTGCGATAGGCGATGTGCGCCAGTGAGTCCCCCTCGATCATGGTCTCTGCCATCTCCGGGGAGAGTCCACCGGAGGTGGGGTTGGTCGATCCGGGACGGTTGGGGAACTGGGTGAGCACGATGGTTCCCACCGCCTTCGAGGGACTCCCGTCCGCGTCGAAACGCACGATGTTGGCTTCACCGGGCTTCGGCGAAACGAACGCGTAGGGACCCATTCGCCTCGTTTCCGGGTCGTCGTGCGCACGACCGATGAAGCGCTTCGCACTGACGATGGTCTCGCGAGGCTGCGTT
>RGVM01000064.1 GCA_010027295.1 Chitinophagia bacterium | reverse complement strand
TCTCGCCATCGATACCGCCCTTTTCCTGGAGAAGCTCACGATGGTCGCCGTCGTGGTCTTCGCCTTGCTGGGCATCGCCCTCTACACCACTTTCGCCGAGCGCAAGGTGGCCGGATTCATGCAGGACAGGTACGGTCCCAACCGTGCGGGTCCCTTCGGACTGCTGCAGCCGCTGGCAGACGGCGTGAAGCTCTTCTTCAAGGAAGAGCTGATCCCCCTGGCCTCCAATAGGGTGCTTTTCATTCTCGGCCCCTTCATCGCTATGTTCACGGCCCTCATCACGGGTGCGGTCGTGCCCTGGGGAAGTGAGGTCGAGATATTCGACCGGAAGGTGTCGCTCACGATCGCCGACCCCGACATCGGCATCTTATATGTGTTCGCCGTCGTCAGCCTGGGTGTCTTCGGCATCATGATCGGCGGATGGGCCTCCAACAACAAGTTCTCGCTCCTGGCCGCCATCCGCGGCGCCTCGCAGATCATCTCCTACGAGTTGGCGATGGGGCTGAGCCTGATCGCGCTACTGATGGTCACGGGCACGCTGAGCCTGGGCGGCATCGTCCGCCAGCAGATGGCCGGCGGCTGGGGCGGACTGCTGGGCTGGAACATCTTCGTGCAGCCGCTCGGCTTCCTGATCTTCCTGACCTGCGTGTTCGCCGAGTGCAACCGCACGCCCTTCGACCTCCCCGAGGCGGAGAGCGAGCTCAACATGGGCTACCATCAGGAGTACTCCTCGCTGAAGCTGGGCTTCTTCCTGTTCTCCGAGTACGTCAACATGATCGTATCGTCGGCCGTCGTGTCCACGCTCTTCTTCGGCGGCTACGACATACCCTTCGTCGACGAGGCCTCGCTCTCGCAGTCCATCGGGGCCAATATCGTGGCCATCCTCGGCACGCTGACGCTGCTCGCCAAGATCGTCTTCTTCCTTTTCCTCTTCATGTGGGTGCGCTGGACCATCCCGCGTTTCCGCTACGACCAGCTCATGGAGCTCGGCTGGAAGAAACTGCTCCCCCTAGCTCTTGCCAACATGCTGATCACCGGGGCCGTGACCCTGCTGCTGAACCGATGAATGAATGACAGGAACCCCGGGTCTGTCCAGGGTTTCTAAAAAATGAAATGATGCAACCGCTGACGAACCGAGCGAAAGTCCTGGAAGTGAAGCCGCTTAGCTTCATGGAGAGGCTCTACCTCCCTGCTATTCTCAAGGGCATGGCCATCACCTTCCGCCACATGTTCCAGAAGAAGGCGACGGTCCAGTACCCGGAGGAGAAGCGCCCGTTCAGTCCGACCTTCCGGGGCCTGCACGTGCTGAACCGCGACGAGGAGGGCAGAGAGCGTTGCACGGCCTGCGGCCTCTGTGCCGTCGCCTGTCCGGCCGAGGCCATCACCATGGAGGCGGCGGAACGCCAGAAGGGCGAGGAGCACCTCTACCGCGAGGAGAAGTATGCGGCCAAGTACGAGATCAACATGCTGCGCTGCATCTTCTGCGGGCTTTGCGAGGAGGCCTGTCCCAAGGACGCCATCTATCTGTCGGAGACCTTCGCGCCCGCCAACTACACCCGCAAGGGCTTCATCTACGGCAAGCCCGACCTGCTGATACCCGACCCTGTGAACGAGCCGCAGGCCTTCGCCGAGGCGCAGGGACGCATTGGAGAGCGCAAAGCTCAGGCCGGCCCGACATCCTAACGCACAAGGAGACACATGAACACTTCTCAGATGCTCTTCTGGTTCCTCACGGCCCTGTCCATCCTGAGCGCACTCATGATGGTCACGAGCCGCAACCCCGTCCACAGCGTGCTGTGGCTCATTCTCGTGTTCTTCTCGATATCGGGGCACTACATACTCATGAACGCGCAGTTCCTGGCGGTCGTCAACATGATCGTGTATGCGGGCGCCATCATGGTGCTCTTCCTGTTCGTGATCATGCTGATGAATACCAAGGCCGACGCCGAGCCGCGCCATGCCAACCGCATGCGCCTGGCCGGCACGCTCGCCGGCGGCAGCCTCCTGCTGGTGTTGGTGGCCGCCCTGCGCGAGACCGAGCTGAGGGGTATCTCCCTCGAGGGTCCCGAGGGTGACATCGGACTGGTGGCCCGTCTCGGATCGATCCTCTTCACCGAATATGTCGTTCCCTTCGAGCTGAGCTCCGTCCTGTTCCTGAGCGCGATGGTCGGGGCGGTGATCATCGGAAGGAAGAACTGAATCCCGGGGAAGCACCCACAATACGCAGAACATGCCCATCAACCACTACCTGTTCCTGTCGCTCGCCCTCTTCAGCATCGGCGTCGCCGGCGTGCTGGCGCGGCGCAACGCACTCATTGTGTTCATGTGCATCGAGCTCATGCTGAACGCCGTGAACCTGCTGCTGGTGGCCTTTTCGCGGATGCACAACGCGGCAGCCGTCGCGCTGGACCCTGCATCCACCGTGGGCGCCGAGGCGCAGATACTCGTATTCTTCATCATGGTCGTGGCGGCCGCCGAGGTGACCGTCGGGCTCGCCATCATCGTGATGATGTACCGCAACATCCATTCCGTCGACATCAACTTCCTCAACCGGCTCAAGCACTGAGCCCCCGGGTGCGGCGTCCCTGCCCCGCACCCCTGACAACAATAAACCGGGGCCCAGCCCCCAAAGCGTATGAGCAGACTCATCTACCTGGTGCCGCTGTTGCCGCTGGCGGGCTTCCTGCTGAACGGCCTCGGAAGGAAAAGACTCTCCAAGACCGCTGTCTCCGTCATCGGAGTGGGCACGGTCCTGGCCGCCTTCGGGATCTCCCTGTCGATATTCTTCGAGACGCTTTCGCCCGGATTCGCACCGCAGACGGTGCGGATCGCCGATTTCATCGACACCGGCAGGGTCAAGATACCCTTCTCCCTGCTCGTAGACCGCCTCTCCGTCCTCTTCCTACTCGTCATCACGGGAGTGGGCTCTCTGATCCACCTCTATTCGACGGCCTACATGCATGAGGAGTCGGAGCCCGACTTCGCCCGGTACTTCGCATACCTGAATCTGTTCGTATTCTCTATGCTGGTGCTGGTCCTCGGGTCCGGCTTCGTGACGATGTTCATCGGTTGGGAGGGCGTGGGCCTCTGTTCCTACCTCCTCATTGGCTTCTGGTTCCGCAACCCGGCCTACAACGATGCAGCGAAGAAGGCCTTCGTGATGAACCGCATCGGCGATCTGGGCTTCCTGATGGCCGTCTTCTGGATGCTCTCCCGCTTCGGCACGGCCGAGTTCGCCGGCGTCTTCGAGAAGGCGCCCGAGGCCACGGCCGCGGTGCTGACAGGCATCACGCTGCTATTGTTCGTGGGTGCCACCGGCAAGTCGGCACAGATACCGCTCTTCACCTGGCTGCCCGACGCCATGGCAGGTCCCACGCCCGTATCCGCCCTCATCCACGCCGCGACGATGGTGACGGCCGGCATCTACATGATTGCCCGCAGCCATGTCCTCTTCGACCTCGCACCCGTCACCCAGACGGTGGTGGCCGTCACGGGCCTCGCCACGGCCCTCCTGGCCGCCAGCATCGCCCTCCGTCAGAACGATATCAAGAAGGTGCTGGCCTATTCCACCGTCAGCCAGCTGGGCTACATGTTCCTCGGCCTGGGCGTCGGGGCCTATACGGGCGCCGTCTTCCATGTCATGACGCACGCCTTCTTCAAGGCCCTGCTCTTCCTGGGCGCCGGCAGCGTCATACACGCCATGCACCACGAGCAGGACATCCGCCGCATGGGAGGTCTCGCCAAGCGCATGCCTGTGACGCACGCCACCTTCCTGCTCGCCTGCCTCGCCATCGCCGGACTGCCGCCCTTCTCGGGCTTCTTCTCGAAGGACGAGATCCTGATGGCCGCCCTGGCGAAGCATCCCGCCTATTATGCCTTCGGGATGCTGGGTGCCCTGATGACCGCGTTCTACATGTTCCGCCTCTATGCGCTGACCTTCCGGGGTGCCTTCCGCGGGACGGCCGAACAGTCGGCCCACCTGCACGAGAGTCCCTGGGCGATGACGCTCCCGCTGGCGGTGCTAGCCGTCCTCTCCGTCGCGGGAGGCTGGCTGGGCATCCCCGAGGTCATCCTGCCAGGAGCCCATCGGCTGGGTGACTATCTCGCTCCCGTGCTGTCGGGCGAGGATGGCGAGGGCATGGCTGTCGCCCACCTCGACCATGCCACCGAATGGATCCTGATGGGGACTTCCACCGCCATCATCCTGTCCGTCGTAGCCTTCGCCTGGTCCCGCTTCAGCCGTCAGGTTCCCTCCGATGCGCCCGCCGGAGGCGGACTGTCGGGGCTGCTGGAGCGCAAGTGGCTCGTCGACGAGCTCTACGACGCGATCGTGAGCAGGCCCCTGCGTGCGCTGTCGCGTTTCCTGTCCGGCGTGGTGGAACGATATATCATTGACGGCCTCGTCAACGGCGTCGGCCGCTCGGTGCAGTACGGAGCCCGCCAGCTGCGGCTGCTGCAGAGCGGACAGGTAGGCTCCTACCTGCTCATCATGGTGTTCTGCATGGTCCTCTTCTTCATCGTCCAGATGTTCTGGAAGCCTTAAACCCCTGCGGCTATGTTCACGGCGTTCGACAATTTCCCGGCCCTACTGATATGGCTCCCGCTCCTCGGGGCGCTCCCCGCCTTCCTCCTGCGCAAGGAAGGTGCCGCGGGTAGATGGGCGCTGGCCTCCTCGCTCGTCACCTTCACGGTCACCGTGGCGAGCCTGTTCTTCCAGGGTGAGAAGCACTACGCCCTCACGCAGGTGAGTTATGTCTGGCTGCCCGACTTCGGCAGCAGCTTCACCCTCACGCTCGACGGCATCTCCTGGATCCTGTGCCTGCTCAATGCGGTCTCCTTCCCCGTCATCCTGGGCAGCACCCTAGGCACCTGCCGCGACCGCCAGCACGTCTTCTTCGGCCTCATGCTGATGGCGCAGGCGGGCCTCAACGGGGTGTTCCTGTCGGCCGACGCCCTCGGCTTCTACTTCTTCTGGGAGCTGGCCCTCATACCCGTGTACTTCCTCGCCTCCCTCTGGGGCGGCGAGCGCCGGGTGCAGGCCGCCTTCAAGTTCTTCATCTACACGTTCGCCGGCTCGGTGCTCATGCTGGCCGGTATCCTGTGGATGCACATGCGCACGACCGACCAGAGCTTCTCGCTGGCAAGCTTCTACCGCACCAGCCTCGACCCTGTCGAGCAGGCATGGCTGTTCTGGGCCTTCTTCCTGGCCTTCGCCATCAAGATGCCCGTCTTCCCCTTCCACACCTGGCAGCCCGACGCGTACGAGCAGTCCGACACCGCCGTCACCATGGTCCTCAGCGGCGTGATGGTCAAGATGGGCGTCTTCGCACTGATCCGCTGGCTCCTCCCGCTGTTCCCCGACGCGCTCAAGCGGTTCGACGAGATTGCCATCCTGCTGTGCATCGCCGGCATGCTCTACGCCTCCTGCATCGCGATGGTGCAGGACGACCTGAAGCGGATGGTGGCCTACTCCTCCATCGCCCACGTCGGACTGATGGCGGCGGCCGTCTTCACGGTGCAGCAGGAGGCCTGGCACGGGGTGTTGGTGCAGATGTTCAACCACGGCGTCAACATCATCGGACTCTGGGTGGTGGTATCGCTCATCGAGTCGCAGCTCGGGGTGCGCAAGATCTCGCAGCTGGGCGGACTGGCGCAGAAGGCGCCTTCGCTGGCGGTGCTGCTGACGGTGATCGCGCTGGCCAACATCGCGCTTCCCCTCACCAACGCCTTCGTGGGCGAGTTCCTCATGTTCAACGGCCTCTACCGGCACAACCCCTGGTATGCGGCCGCGGCCGGCCTCAGCATCATCCTGTCGGCCGTGTACATGCTCAACATGATCCGGAATGTCTTCCTCGGCGGCACCAACGATCTGACGGACGGATTCCGCGAGGTGTCGTTCCGCCACAGGGCCATCCTGGCGCTGCTGGTGGTGGTCATCCTGGCGGCAGGCGTGCATCCCGAACCCATGTTCCGTCTGGTGGAGGACACGTCGGACCTGATCCTGAAACGGGTGCAGTCGCGCTGAGGCGGCAGGCGGCCCCGAGAACCTTGGAATACTGAATGGAATAGTATGAATGCGATTCTACTGTCGGCCCTCTGGGGCGTGGTCATGATGTTCACGGGGCTGGCCTCTCCCCACGCCCGGCTGCATGGCCGCATGGCCGTCGTCGGCATGGCCCTGCTCGTGGTCGCTGCATGGCTCGACCTGGCAGGCATCAGCCCCTTTGGCATCACCGGTGGCGGCATGCTCTCCTACGGACCCTATGAGAGCGTGTTCATCATCCTCATGGCGGGCTGCGCCCTGTTGTACCTGCTGCTGTCCGTGCATGTCATGGCCGATGGCGGGACGGGCACGTCTGATCCGCTGGCACTTATCTTCTTCGTGATGACGGGCATATGCATCATAGCCGGCTTCCGTTCCCTGCTGATGCTGTTCCTCGGCATCGAGATCGTATCCATCCCCCTCTACATCCTCTCGGCGAGCGACAAGCGCAACCTGAGGAGCAACGAGGCGGCCCTGAAATACTTCCTCATGGGGGCCTTCTCGACCGGTGTGATGCTGATGGGCGTCACGCTCCTCTACGGCACCCACGGATCCTTCTACCTGGAGGCCCTGAACATCGGGGAAGAGGCCCTTTCTCCCCTGGCCACTGCCGGCATCGTGCTGCTGCTGGTGTCCATGGCCTTCAAGGTATCGGCCGCCCCCTTCCATTTCTGGACGCCCGACGTGTACGACGGCACGCCCACCGTGTTCACCTCCTTCATGGCCACCATCGTGAAGGGGGCCGCCTTCTTCGCCTTCCTTCGGCTCTTCCAGGACGGCTTCGGGCGGCTGCACGAGCACTGGCGTCTGCTGATGGCATTCCTCACGGCCGCGACCCTCATCATCGGCAATGTGACCGCCGTCTTCCAGCAGAGCGTCAAGCGCATGCTCGCCTACTCCAGCATCGCACAGGCGGGCTTCATGATGCTCGCCCTCTTCGCCCTCAACCAGACGGCCCGCACCGGCATCGTACTCTATGCCGTGTCTTACAGCCTGGCCACGATCGGGGTCTTCGCCGTGCTGGCCCGTATGAAGGACCACAGCTTCGAGGCGTTCAACGGAATGGCCGGCCGCCAGCCCCTGCTGGCCCTGCTGCTCACGGTCTTCCTGCTCTCGCTCGCGGGCATCCCGCTCACGGCGGGCTTCTTCGCGAAGTACCAGATGATCGCAGCGACCCTCGAAGAGGGCCGGATGGTCTGGCTGGCGATACTCGCCCTGCTCTGCGCCGTGGTGGGCGTGTACTATTATTTCCGCGTCATCCAGGCGATGTACTTCCGGACGGGCGGCGATGCCCAGCCCGAAGTGTCGAAGGGTACCCGTGCCGTGTTAGTCGTCACCGCATTGGCGGTCCTCGCGCTGGGGATACATCCCGACTGGCTGCTTCGTTTTCTTTCTTACTGATCGCAATAGGGAAGGGCATCCCGGAGGATGCCCTTTGTATGTCTCTTTTGTCTGACTGAAGCAGGGACCTTGGCCCCCGGTCTTCAGCGGACGCCCGTGTTGCCACCTCCTTCGAGCGTCATGTCGTGGGGCTTGTTGGTCTTCCAGGCGCCCCGGGTGAAGTCGGGGATGTCGACAGATTTCGCGCGTGCCTTGGCCGACTGGTCGCTCAGCGGGACGATGCAGCTCCATGCGGCGGCGTCGTAGACATCTTGGTCGAGCGGGAGTCCGTTGCGCAGGCAGTCGATGAGCCTCCAGTCCATGATGAAGTCCATCCCGCCGTGACCGCCCACGCTCTTGGCGATCTCGCCGATATGCTTGACGATGGGCGGCGTGTATTTTTCCTCGAGGGCCTTCATCTCCTCATCCTTGAGCCATGCATGTCCGAAGGCGATGCGCTGGGGGGATGGCCATTTGCTGGCCACGCCCTTGGTGCCGCTGATCAGGTGTATGCGCGAGTAGGGGCGGGGGGAGGAGATGTCGTGTTGCAGGAGCATGGTCCTGCCCTTGACGGTGCGGATGGTGGTGTTGTTCATGTTGCCGTGGTACGACTTGCCGGTGAAGGCCTTGAAGAAGTTGTCTTTGGCAGCCATCTCGTCGGCGAGGGGGGAGAGGGTGAGGTCGGCCGTGGTCATGCTCACGAGGTAGTCCATCCTGTCACCCCGTCCGATGTTGAGGCATTGGGCGATGGGGCCCAGGCCGTGGGTGGGGTAGAGGTTGCCCTGCCTGCCCATGTTGGCCTTGAGGCGCCACATGTCGTTGTAGCCCTTCTTGTTGAAGAGGTAGTCGCGGCTGAGGTCGTGGATGTAGGCGCCCTCGGCGTGCAGCATTTCGCCGAAGAGTCCGTTGCGGACCATGTTGAGGGTGAGCAGCTCGAAGAAGTCGTAGCAGCAGTTCTCGAGCATCATGCAGTGGCGTCGGGTCTTCTCGGAGGTCTCGACGAGCTGCCAGCATTCCTCGAGGGTCTGTGCGGCGGGCACTTCGGTGGCGGCGTGCTTGCCGCTCTTCATGGCGTAGACGGCCATGGGCGTGTGCAGGTGCCAGGGTGTGCAGATGTAGACGAGGTCGAGGTCCTTCCGTTCGCAGAGGGCCTTCCATCCCTCCTCACCACTGTAGGTGTCGGCCTTCGGGAGGCCGGCCTTCTCGAGGATGCGGTTGGCCTTGTCGGCGCGTTCGGGCAGCTTGTCGCAGAGGGCCTTTATCTCGACGCCCTGGATGTGCGACATGCGCTCGACGGCTCCGGGGCCCCGCATGCCGAGGCCGATAATGCCGATGCGCACCTTGTCGATCCGCGGGGCCGCGTACCCGCACATGTTGAAGGATGGCTCGGGTTTGCCGTCGGTCATGGAACGGGCGGGCAGGCTGCCGGCGATCGCGGTAGACCCGATGGCGATGTCGCGCAGGAATCGTCTTCTGTCTGTGGGCATGTCGGTCGTTTTTTGGGTGCCTTGAAGATAGGATAAAATGACCGTCCCCGTTCAGGGATTGAGCCAGATGTTGAGCTTGAAGACGAGTGCGCGGTTCTTGTTCTTGAGGAAGGGGTCGGTGAAGTAGTTGTCGGTATAGACGACGAAGAGGTCGCTCATCGGCCGGTAGCGCCACTGGAGCCTGCTGTTCACGTTGAAGTTGTTGTTCTGTGAGTTGTACTGCAGGAAGGTTGTCCAGAAGAGGCTGTTGGAGAAGTTGACTTCGAAGCGGGGTGCGAAGAGCAGGAGGTTTGTTCCGCCATAGGGTGCGGGGAAGCGGATGCGCGCCTGTTCCGCGTAGAGGGAGAAGTTACCCCAGGGCTGGGCGCGCCAGGTGAGGGTGGCGGAGAGCTGCGTGACATGTCCGTTGAAGAAGCCCCCGGCGTTGCCCTGCAGCTGGACAATGAAGAGCTTGCGTCCGTCCGAGGAGTACTTGAACCCGCCCTGCCAGTGCTCGTAGGCGCCCGGCGGGAGGGGCGGGTGCGCGCCGCCGGTGAAGTC
>RGVM01000630.1 GCA_010027295.1 Chitinophagia bacterium | reverse complement strand
TTTCCATGACACGTTGCGGCTATGATACGACCGGAACACCGATCGCCCAGCGCATGGCGCACACGCAGTCCAACGTGCAGTTGCCCGATTCGGGTGAGGCGACGATTGAAATCCGCAGCGACCGCAACAAGGGCCTGCTGATGCTTTTTATCAACGGCCAATATGCCGCGCAATGGGAGGAGCTCGATCCCCTGTTGCACAACGGGGAAAAAGCCGACGACAATGCGAATATGCCGCTTGGCAATGGATTCGCCATCCAGGCGACCAATGGCAACACCCCGCTGCGGCTCTCCGACATGGTGATCATCGAATGGAACGGCATCAAGGACTCGGCCTGCCAGTTCGGGGCCTTCTCCGAACTGCTCCGCAGATACCCCGACAGGGCCTCGCGCCCCGGCACCATCATGCAGGGCGACGAATCCGTCTATGACGCCTCCCTGCTCATGGGTTGCGACGGGGTCGTCACCGGCGGCGGCGTCGTCTTCGTACGACTCCTCAAACGACTCTGCGACGCCGGCATGAACCGCGAAATCGACATGGCCATGCGGCTACAGGCCGAATTCTGGAAAGGCATGACGGACATGCTGATGCCAAACCTGCCGCGCGACTGGATGTTCAACATCAAGGAGCGTCTGACACGCATGGGCGTCATAGAGGCCCCCTGGTCCTCCGCCCCCTTCATGCATAACTGGGACAAATGAACAGCGTCCTCCCGGTCGCCCTCGCAGCCCTCGTGCTAACGGCTGCCCGCCCTGCCGGGAAGGAGCTTTCCATACCGTCTCTGCCGCCCGGCGACTCCTTGGTGGTGGTCTGCCTTGGCAACTCCACCACCGCGCCAAGAAAGAACCTCCGGGAGGCATACCCTGAACGGCTTCAGTACCTGCTTAGGTCGAAAGGCATCCCCGCGCGCGTCTACAATGCAGGCAAAGGCGGAAGCCATGCGGGCACCCTGGCCGACAACGCCTTCCATCGGATCGCCCATGGCTCCGACAGGTTTCGGAACGATGCGCTCAGCCTAAAGCCCGACTGGCTCGTCGTGGCCTTTGGCATCAACGACTCCTGGCAGGACAAGGGCCGGGGAACGCCTCCGCGGATCCCCTTGCCACGCTTCCGTGAATGCCTCACCGCCTTCGTGCACTCGATGGACTCCATCGGCGGCAGGACCCTCATCCTGGGTCCCAACCCCCTCGGTGACAGATACGAACGCTTCCGGAAAACACAGCTCGACAAATACCGGAGGGCTGCCCGCCATGTCGCCCATCGGACCGGCGCCCTTTGGGTGGACAAGCACCCCGCCTTTCAACGCACATGCCGACAGACAGGCCGGCCCCTGGATAGCCTGCTCCTCGACGGCATGCATCCCAACGATGAAGGACATGCCATCGTGGCATCCATATTGAGCCGGAGCATCCTCAAACATCAAGGCAGCCATCCATGAAGAAACCCACACACCAGCATCCCCATACGGCAGTCCTCTCGTCCTGCCTGCTGCTGCTCTGCCTGTGGGCAGATGGCCAATCCAACGTTGCCGCATCACCGACCAGGGACACCATCGACACCCGTACCGGCAGGTTTACCTCCAATGGCATCTGGATACACCCCGCCAGCCGCGAACGTACCGGACTCCGCATGGGGCCCTTCGTCAACATG